>JAYEOQ010000210.1:0-1706 GCA_034723215.1 Campylobacterota bacterium
GTTTATTCGCGCTCACTAAAACTTGAGAATCTTCCGGATTAACAATATCTTTGGCAGTAATTCTATTTTCTATTTTTTCATAAATATCTGGATTAGCATAACTTATTATTATAATATAACGATTTAATATATATTCTGATATTTATTTTATGGAACACTTATTGCAATATATTAACTATAAAGGTTAATACTATGGCAATTATAAACGACACAACTTTAAGAGATGGTGAACAAGCCCCTTATGTAGCATTTAATACAGAAGAGAAACTACTCATAGCACAACAGCTTTATGAAGCAGGTGCAGATGAACTTGAAGTTGGTATTCCAGCTATGGGACTAAAAGAACAGCAAGATTTAAAAGAGATTTTAGCTTTAAATCTTCCTATTCAAATTATGAGTTGGAACCGAGCTACAAAAAGTGACCTTGAAGCATCATTAGAGTGTGGTGTTAAGGCTGTTGATTTGTCTATCCCTGTATCTAAAACTTTGATAGATGTTAAGTTTGGTGGGAATATTGATAAGCTATTTAAAAATCTTGAAGATGTAGTAAGTTTAGCTAAACAAGAGGGGCTTTTTGTTTGTATTGGCGGGGAAGATGCAAGTAGAAGTGAGCTTGGATTTTTAAAAGATATTTTAAATTTTGGTAGCTCTTTAGGAGCTGATAGATTTCGATATTGTGATACAGTTGGAGTTTTAACACCAAATAAAACTTATGAAAATATATCTTATTTATCAGGCTTAAATTTACTTGATATAGAGATGCATACACACAATGACTTTGGTATGGCTACAGCAAATTCAATCGCAGGATTTGAAGCAGGTGCAATTAGTGCAAACACTACAGTTATTGGTCTTGGTGAAAGGGCTGGAAATGCTTCTTTTGAACAGGTACTTATGAGTTTAACACATCAGTTTGATGAAAATAGAGTAGTAAACTCTTCAAAATTACAAAGATTAGTTCATACAGTTTCAAGTGCAGCAAATAAACCAATAGGGCTAAATAGACCTATAGTTGGTGAGCATATATTTTCTCATGAGTCTGGTATCCATGTAAATGGTATGATTAAAAGTAAAAACTCTTATGAAGCATTTGAACCTGAAGAGGTTGGTGTACTTAGACACTTTCCAATAGGTAAACATAGTGGTAGTTCAACATTATTGTACCACTTAAACAAAATTGGTATTAAGCCAAATATTGAAAAAATTAACAATATACTTCCAAAAGTTAGAGATATAGTGACAAATAGAAAACAAGTTATGTCTAAAGAGGAATTGAAAGAGTTATATCTATGTTCATAGGGTGGATTAGACAAGATAGTTTTATAGATGATTTGGAACAATTATCAAAAGATATTTTAATAGATCAAAATCTTACTATAAATACTTTCAATACAAATCCATCTTTAACTTTTGGAGTTTATGACAAAGATAAACTTTGTGCATTTATTGGTGCTTATGAGTTTGAAAGCTATGTTTTAATAAATAGTTTTTACTATATACAAAAAGTATCATCTCAAAGTAAAAAGAAACTTATAGAGCTTTTGCTTACAAATTTAGAACAGATTCAAAAATCGATAATAATTTTATCAAAATATGATGAGCTAAAAACTTTTGAGTCATTTAAGTTTAAAAAGTATGCACAATTTACAAGAGCAATTTATAGTGGTGGAGCTGTATTTGACTTTCCTAGCTCTATGGATAAAAGC
>JAYEOQ010000211.1:0-8953 GCA_034723215.1 Campylobacterota bacterium
TAGAGATAAAAAGCAAGAGTATTTTTTAACTATATATCTTGATGGAGCAAATCATATATGCGAAACAAGAATCATAACAATAGGCACTCTAAATCAAAGCTTAGTACACCCAAGAGAAGTTTTTGCTCCTGCTGTAGAAAATCGTTGTGCAAGCATAATCGTAGCTCACAATCATCCAAGTGGAGTATTAAAACCAAGTCGTGAAGATCTACTTGTAACTAAAAGGTTGAAAGAGAGTGGGAAGCTTTTGGGTATTGAACTTTTGGATCATGTTATTATTGGTAAAGATGGTTTTATTGGTTTGAAAGATAATGATATGATGTGAGTAATAATTATAAAGTAAGTCAATATGTTATTTTGTAAGATTTAGATAGAATAATACTATTAATTAAAAGGTTTTATAATATATGGGCGAAGAGCAAAAGAAGAAATTAGAGCAGCAATTATGGAATATAGCAAATACACTTAGGGGCAAGATGGATGCTGATGAATTTAGGGATTATATTCTTGGTTTTATCTTTTATAAATATCTATCTGAAAAGATGGAAAACTTTGCCAATGAACTTTTAGAAGAAGATAATATTTTATATACTTCATTAGTTGAGAATAATGAAGATAGTTCAGAATATTTAACTGCTATAAAAGATGATTCAATAGAACAGCTTGGTTATTTTTTAAAGCCTACTGAACTTTTTAGTGCAGTTGCTACTAGAGGAAACTCAGATACAGATAACTTTATCTTAGAAGATTTATCTACAATTTTAAGACACATAGAACAATCAACTATGGGAACAGAAAGTGAAGATGATTTTGAGGGTTTATTTGATGATTTAGATTTGACATCTAGAAAGTTAGGAAGTACAGAAGAGGCGAAAAACAGTTTAATATCAAAAGTACTTTCGCACCTTGACAATATAGACTTTGAATTACAAAACAATGATAGAGATGTACTAGGTGATGCTTATGAGTACCTTATCGCTCAATTTGCTTCAGGTGCTGGTAAAAAAGCTGGGGAATTTTATACACCTCAAGAGGTATCAAAAATACTTGCCAAGATAGTTACAACAAAAAAAACAAAACTAAAATCAGTATATGACCCAACTTGTGGAAGTGGTTCACTGCTTTTAAGAGTTGCTAAAGAGGTTGAAGATGTATCAAACTTTTATGGTCAAGAGTTAAATAGAACTACATACAATCTAGCACGAATGAATATGATAATGCACGATATTCATTATAGAAAATTTGATATAAAACAAGAAGACACACTTGAAAATCCCCAACATTTAGATGAAAGATTTGAAGCAATAGTAGCAAATCCACCTTTCTCTGCCCAATGGTCAGCAAATCCTTTACATATGTCAGATGATAGATTTTCTCAATATGGAAAACTAGCCCCAAAATCAAAAGCAGACTTTGCATTTGTACAACATATGATACACCACCTTGATGATAATGGAACAATGGCTATTGTATTACCTCATGGAGTATTATTTCGTGGAAGTAGTGAGGGGCATATAAGAAAGTATCTAATAGAAGATAGAAACTATCTTGATGCTGTTATTGGACTTCCAAGTAACATATTTTATGGTACATCAATTCCAACTTGTATATTGGTATTTAAAAAGTGTAGAGAAGATAGTGATAATGTACTTTTTATAGATGCTTCAAAACACTTTGAAAAGGTAAAAGCACAAAATTATTTAAGAGATGAAGATATAGATAAAATAATTAATACTTTTCACAGTAGGGCTACAGCTGATAAATACTCATATTTAGCTTCACTTGATGAGATAAAAGAAAATGACTACAATCTTAATATTCCTAGATATGTAGATACTTTTGAAGAGGAAGAGCCTGTTGATTTGGATGTTGTATCAAAAGAGTTAAAACAGCTTGATAAGAGTATGAAAACTACTGATGAGACAATCCTTAAGTTTTGTGATGAACTTAGTATTGTTACACCATTTTAATAGAGTTATAAATGAAATATACTTATAAGAGATTGACACTTGATAGTTATCTTACTTCTTTGTACGAAGATGGATTTAATAAATCATCAAAGTTAAATGACAATGAGATAAAAAATAGTATAGAAAATATTGGTATTTTTAAGTTTAAAGGTTATGTAAAAGCATTTAGGCAAGATGTCTCAAAATTTTCTATTGATGATATAATTAATCTTTATAGTGTAGATAGAGAGATATCTTCAAAAATATTTGAACTATCATCAAGTATAGAGATTAGGTTAAAGGCTTATTTGATTGATATTGTTTATAATCTTACGGACAATCCCTTTTTTTATCTTATTGAAGATAATTATAGTGACGAGTTTAGTATCAATAATGACTCTCTTTATGATTGGGAAGTAAAGCCCTATAAAAGAAAACAAAAAAGTGAGGTATATCTTCATTATCGAGATTATTATTTAGAAAATTATGATTATAAGTTAAATAAAGAAGAATACTTATCAAGTCAAAATCTCATTAATCTAAATGAAACATTAGATATAAACTATCCTCCATTTCACTATTTTATAGAAAATATAACACTTGGTGCTTTGATAAAAATTATATCAAAACTAAATATCAACGATCACTCTATCTTGAAACATTTGGCAAATAAGTTTAATATGTATGATGCAAAGGTATTTTTAAACTATCTTTTACGCTTAAAAGAGATAAGAAATAGATGTGCCCATAATGGAAGACTGTTCAATAGAAACTATCGTGGTGTAAAAGCATATGGGATTCACAAGAAGTTTAGAGAAACGATATATGAGCATAAGCTTATCGATGTTTATTATAGTTTGTGTATATTACTTGAAGATACAAAAGATATAAATATAGTAGATGATTTGATAGAAAAATTTAAAAATAGTATTTTAGTAAGTTGTGATGATAGTCTAAAAGAGTTTATGATAAATATAATGAAAACAAGGTAAGTGTGCATGCAGGGACTTACCGTAAGTGAAGAATTATACACTTTTAAATATAAAAAAGAGATAAGATGAGTAAAAATATAAATATACCTAAGTTAAGATTTAACGAGTTTAGTGGTGATTGGGAACAGAAGAAGTTAGGAGATATTTTTAAAATAACGGCAGGAGGAGATATAAAGCCAGAAAATGTACAATTCTTAAAAGATAAAATATTTAAATATCCTATTTATGCTAATGCTGAAAAAAATAAAGGTTTTTATGGATATTCTGATATATATAAAGTTGATTCCAATGTAATTACAATTGCAGGAAGAGGTGTGAACTTAGGTATTGCACATAAGAGAAAACATAAGTTTTATCCTATTGTTAGATTACTTGTCTTAAATCAAAAAATAGAAAATAATATTGAATTTTTTGAATATCTAATAAATAATTTAAATATTATAATTGAAAGTACAGGTGTACCACAGTTAACAGCACCACAAATATCTACTTATAAAGTAACTTTTCCATCAAAACAAGAACAAGAAAAAATAGCTTCTTTTTTAACTTCTGTTGATACAAAGATAGAACAACTTACAAAAAAAGAAACCTTACTAAAAGAATATAAAAAAGGTGTGATGCAAAAGATATTTAATCAAGAGATTAGATTTTCCCCCAAGGGGACTTCTTCGCAAGCTCAGGGCGAAACTGATGATGGTAGTGAGTTTGGGGATTGGGAAGAGAAGAAGTTGGGTGAAATTGTTAATAGATATGATAACTTAAGGATACCAATATCTTCATCTAATAGAATTAGTGGAAATACACCTTATTATGGAGCTAATGGAATACAAGATTATATTCAAGGTTTTACACATGAAGGAGAGTTTATATTAATTGCAGAGGATGGTGCAAATGACTTAAGAAACTATCCTATTCAATATGTAAATGGTAAAATCTGGGTAAATAATCATGCTCATGTACTACAAGCAAAAAAAGATGTTGCAAACAATAAGTTTTTAAAGTATTCATTTTCAAAAATAAATATAGAACCCTTTTTAGTTGGTGGTGGTCGTGCTAAATTAAATGCTAATATAATGATGAAAATAAATACTTTACTACCTTGTATTGAAGAACAAATAAAAATAGCAAACTTTTTATCTTCAATAGATAAAAAAATAGAACTTGTAACAACTCAATTAAATCAAACTAAAGAGTTTAAAAAAGGTTTGTTGCAACAGATGTTTGTGTGAGTTGGGGTAGATTAATGGAAAATCAAAACATACTTATTTATGAAAATGAAATTGGAAATATAAAAGTTGATGTACGATTTGAGGATGAATCTATTTGGCTAAATCAAGCTCAGATATGTGAACTTTATGGCAAAGCAAAATCAACTATAAGTGAGCATATAAAAGCTATATTAGATGAAAAAGAATTACAGAAGGATTCAACTGTTCGGAATTACCGAACAGTTCAACTTGAAGGTACTAGAGAAGTATCAAGGGATATTGAACACTATAACATTGATATGATAATAGCCCTAGGTTTTAGAGTTCGTTCAAATACAGGTACAAAGTTTCGTATCTGGGCAAATGAAAAACTAAAAGAGTACATCACTAAAGGTTTTGTGCTCGATGACGATAGATTTAAGAGTGGAACACAGATGACTTATTTTGATGAGCTTCAAAATAGACTTAGAGAGATACGACTCTCCGAGAGATTTTTTTATCAAAAGATCAAAGATATCTATATGACAAGTATAGATTATGATCCTAAAGATGAGAAGAGTGTAGAGTTTTTTAAAATAGTTCAAAACAAACTTTTATGGGCTATATCATCTCAAACAGCAGCAGAACTTGTACACAATCGTGTGGATATTGAAAAACCTCTTTTGGGTATGCAATCTTTTGATAAAGAGAATAAAAATATCACCAAAAAAGATGTAAGTGTAGCAAAGAACTATCTCAATGAAGAGGAGATAAAACTTCTTGGACTTCTAGTAGAACAATACTTAGCCTTTGCCGAGACTATGGCAACACAAGCAACACCTATGTATATGAAAGATTAGATTGATAGACTAGATATTATTTTATCTATGAATGGAAGAGAACTTTTAGATAATGCAGGTAAAATATCTCATAAAATAGCAAAAGAAAAAAGTGAACTAGAGTATGAAAAATATAAAGAGCAACAAAAAGAGATAAAAAGAGTTGAAAGTTTAAAAGAGATAGAAAAAGATATAAAGTGTTTGAAGTAAAAGCAAATGGATATTTTGAGTACCCAAAGTGAAGCAGTATTAGAAGAGAACCTACTAACACAAGCAGATGTTTGTGTAGAAAATAAGATTTTGATATAATTAATAAAAAGGTAAGTTTATGAGTAAGAATCCACTAGATAAAAAAGAGTTAGAAAAAATAATAAAAACAACTCAAAACATAGAAGGATACAAAGAACCTTCTGAACAGTTAAAAAATGAAGTAAAAACTTTAAGAGAAAAGTATGGCATCAAAGTACAAAAATGAATCTAGTTCTATCTATATAGATGGTACAGATGTACCAAAAAATAAATTTAATTTAACAAATAGTACTCAAATAAGATATGCGATAGATTGTGTACAATACGCAGATGAAAGTGGCTTTGAAAAAACAATACTAAATGGACTAAATAAAATATGAGTACCCAAAACGAAGTTTCTTTAGAAAGTGAAGCAATACTAGAAGAAAACTTACTAAAACAACTAGTAACAGTAGAACAAACAAAAGAGTTTAAAAAAGCACTTTTACAGCAGATGTTTGTGTGAGGAGAAGTATATGATAAAGATAATAACTATTGAAGATATAATAGCATTAAAAGAAGACTATGATATTGAGTTTAAAAAAGCATTAGGAAAGTCTGGAAGAGGTAAATTGCCTGATGATATCTTTTCAACTTATAGTGCTATGTCTAATACTCAAGGTGGAAATATATTTTTAGGCATAGAGGAAGTTGATGATGGTATAGCACTTTCGGGTATTAAAGATGTAGAGTCTATTAAAAAAGAATTGTTTGATTCATTAAATAACAAACAAAAAATAAGTGTAAATATAATATCTGATGATAATGTAAAAGTATATAAATTTGAAGATAGTTATGTGATACATATAATTGTTCCACAAGCTACAAGACAACAAAAACCAATCTATAAAGGTCAAAACCCTCTACAAGGAACCTATATAAGGCAGTACGAGGGTGATTTTAGATGTGATGAAAGCTCTATCAATAAAATGTTTGCAGAAAAAACAGAAGAGAGTAGAGATAGTAAGGTCTTAAAAAACTATGATTTTGATGATATTGATATGGGTACATTTTATGCTTATAGAAATATCTTTAAATCTAACAAGCCAGACCATCCTTGGAATGAACAAAATGATTTAGACTTTTTAAAAAGTATCGGTGGATATAAGAAAGATAGAGAAACGGGAGTGGTTGGACTTACTATTGCTGGACTATTAATGTTTGGAAATTCATCTGCTATAGAAGAATATTTTCCTTTTTATGCAGTTGATTATCAAGAAAGACCAAGAGCAAAAACTGAACTCAGATGGAAAGATAGAGTACACTTAGACGGTACTTGGAGTGGAAATGTTTTTGATTTTTATAGGGTTGTTATTAAAAAGTTATTTTCTGATTTAAAGGTTCCTTTTAAACTTGAACTTGATAAAAGGCAAGATGATACACCAGTGCATCAATCAATAAGAGAATCTTTTATAAATGCAATAGTTCATGCAGATTATAGTGGTAAAAGTTCCATACTAATTGTAAAACGACCTGATATGTTTGGTTTTAGAAATCCTGGACTTATGAGGATACCTATTGAAATAGCTGTTAAAGGTGGAGAGAGTGACTGTAGAAATAGGATTTTACAAAAGATGTTTACACTCATAGGGTACAGTGAAAGAGCAGGTTCGGGGATACCAAAGATTTATAGCGGTTGGAATTCTCAAAATTGGACTAAACCGCTTATTTATGAAAAAACAGAGATAGAACAAACTTTAGTTGAATTAAGAATGATTAATTTACTTGATGATGAAGTTATGGATGAATTAGTTGATTTGTATGGTGACGATTTAAAAAGTTTATCGCAAAATGAAATAACTATACTTGCAACGGCACATTTAGAAGATGGAACAAATCATAAAAGGGTATTAGAGTTATTAGATTTGCACCCTGCTGATGTATCTAATATACTTAAAAAGCTTGTAAATGAACTGTTTTTAATATCTAATGGAGTAGGTAGGGGTACTATTTATCAAGCTAGGGGTGTTAATGACGAAGCTAGGGGTGTTAATGACGAAGCTAGGGGTGTTAATGAAAATAAAGAGTCTTTAAATATTTACTATAGTTTAGATGATTTACCACAAAATACTTCCAATACAATAATACAAATTCTAGAACCAATAAAAAATAAACAAAGACTCAAAAAAGAGATAATGCACGAAACAATATTAGATATTTGTAGTTTAGGGTATTTTTCTCCTGATCTGTTATCTAAATTAATATCTAAAAGTAAAGATACTATAAAAGATAATTTGAGTAATCTTTCAAATAGTGGGAAGTTGATAAAATTATATGAACTTTCAAGCCACCCAAAACAAGCCTATATAAAGGCTCTAATATGAGCACACAATCAGAATCAATACTAGAAGAAAACCTACTAAAACAACTTGAATTACAAGAGTATGAAAGAGTTGTGATAAAAGATGATAAAGCATTAGAAGAGAACTTAAAAACTCAACTTGAAAAGCATAATAAAACTACTATATCAGATATAGAATTTAAAAGAGTACTCAATCATCTAAATAAAGGTAAAGTATTTGAAAAAGCTAAGATATTAAGAGATAAGTTTAATCTACAAAGAGATGATGGAACTACAAAATATATTGAGTTTTTAGACTCTGAACACTGGTGTCAAAATATATTTCAAGTAACTACACAAGTTACAGTTGAAGGAGTTTATAAAAATAGGTATGATGTAACTATACTTATAAATGGTTTTCCATTGGTTCAAATTGAACTTAAAAGAAGAGGACTAGAACTTAAAGAGGCTTTCAATCAAACGCTTAGATACAAAAGACAATCTTATAGTGCAAATAATGCTTTGTTTAATTATATTCAACTTTTTGTTATCTCAAATGGTGTAAATACAAAATACTATGCAAACAACAAACTAGAATCTATGAATTTTGAACAAACATTTTATTGGGGTGATGAGTTAAACAAAAGAATTGATCTACTAGATGAGTTTACTGATACTTTTTTAGAGAGATGTCATCTATCTAAAATGATATGTAAGTATATAGTATTGGCTCAAGTTCCAAAGATGCTTATGGTTCTTCGTCCTTATCAGTTTTGGGCAGTAGAGAGTATAATAGATAGAGTAAACAATACAGACAAAAATGGCTATATATGGCACACCACAGGAAGTGGTAAAACACTTACATCTTTTAAAACTGCTCAGATACTTATGAAGCTTCCAAAGGTTTCTAAAGTTATATTTGTAGTAGATAGAAAAGATTTGGACTTTCAAACTACAAAAGAGTTCAATAGCTTTAGTGATGGTTCTGTAGATGGTACGGACAATACTTTATCTTTAGTAAAACAGTTTAGCGATGATACAAAATTAATTGTTACAACTATCCAAAAACTAAATACAGCAATAAGTAAAAAACAATACTTACATAGTATGGAAAAACAAAAAGATAAAAATATTGTATTTATCTTTGATGAGTGTCATAGAAGTCAATTTGGAGATACCCATAAAGCAATAGTAAGCTTTTTTACAAAAGCACAGATGATTGGATTTACAGGTACTCCTATATTTGAAAAAAATTCAACATACAAAAAAACAACTCTTGACCTTTTTGATAAGCGACTACATAGTTATGTGATAACTGATGCGATAAATGATAAAAATGTTTTGAAGTTTAGTATTGAGTATATAGGAAGATATAAAGATAAAGTAAATAGTACTACAAATATAGATATAGAAGTTG
>JAYEOQ010000212.1:0-8937 GCA_034723215.1 Campylobacterota bacterium
TCAAAAACAGTATGTGATATCAACGTAAATAGTGTTGACCCTATTAATGCTTTTCATTTTGCAACTCATCTTGAGTCACTAAAAAGACGTGAAGCAGAACACTGTATTGATACTGCTATATATTTTCAAGCTATGATGGAAGCTGATATAAATGATGTACTCGGTTCCAAAGCCAATGGCTCATTTAAAGATAAATGGTTGAAGTTTCTTAAATCAAATAATGCTTCAGAAAAAGAAATTAAATATTTTGAAACTTATCATGATAATATCTATAAGAAGATAAGAATACCCACTGTTCATGCAAAGAATAGAAAAGGATTAACAAATATTGAATCATTGAAATTTAGCTTTGTACATGAAAATATAAAATATGGTTGGTTTAGCTTTGTATTTTTATTAAATAAAATACATGATTATAAAATGGATTATGATGAAAACTGGAAAATTATGAGTGAAGAAGCTCATGGGATTCCAGCAATTATTAAACAAGAAGATTATCCAGATCATAGCTTGATAACTGGTTCACTATACCAATATCATCTAGATCACTTAAATTCGCAAGCTAACAAAACCTAGGATAGAAATAAGTGACCCTAGCAGGTAACTTATTTCTCAAGTCAACCGTTAGTCTAATCTATAATTCAAACTAAATAGAACTTGAGTTATAAAAGAATTTTAAAATTTATCATTTCTGTGGAGTAAACTGTGACATAGATAAGATATAATAAATTTTTAATTAATTAATTTATGAAAGAAAGGTATTTAAAAAGTAATGAGAGATGTGAAGTTATATTATATAGATAGAATTATAGGTGATGCAGGATTTGGTGCCTCAGCTCCAATTATTGTATATGCAAATAAGAAAAAATATATACTTAAAACTAAAAAAGACAATATGCAAGATGATTCATTTGGTATTTTTAATGAACTTTTAGCATATCAACTTATTTCATATCTAAAATACAAAATTTCACCTCAAGAAGTAGCATATTTATATATTGATGATAAATTTATAGAAGATGCAAGAATAGCTTATATGGGAAAGAATATTAAAAAAGAATCTTATGATAATATTGTACAATCAAAAGGTGTTAATTTAGGCATAGAATTTTTAGAAAATACAATGCAACCTTCAGGAGAAATACAAAATAAAAGCTTTATTAAAGATATTGCTCATATTGATAATTATATTATGAATTGTGACAGATCGGCAAATAATATAAATATACTACAAGATACAACAAAATATAAAAAATATTATGCTATTGATTTTGGAAATGCTTTAGCTGATGGTATTAATGGAGAACTTTATCAAAATATCAAAGATAATACACTAGATGAATTGTTAATTGGTCAAGCCACTAATTGCAATGTTACACTTTCTGGTAATTATTCACTTAAAAATGACGTTCAAAAAATCATCAAACAAAATAGAAGAATTAAGGATGATTATATTACAATTCGCAACATTTTAAAACTAATAATTGAGGAGTTCCCAACTGAATGGGAACCAGTAAAATATAAAAATGATATAATAGATATATTAGCAAGAAGAATGAAGAATAAAAATATTTTTAATCTTAGTGAAAAATGTAGTTGTATATATTAAGTTAAAAAGGAGATATTTAAATGGAAGATTTTTTTAAAAAACATAACTTTGATAAAGGATTAAAGCGATTGACTAGAAACTTTAACGTTATTAGATATTATCCAAAAATATTAACTAGAGAGTTTATCAATGTTGGGATAATACTATACGATAACAATAATGTTTTGTATCAATTACTTAGTGAAGATGAATTATCAAAATTTCACTGTAGTACAATTATCAATTCAAAAGTATTAAAAAGTTCTTTGACTTCATTGGATAAATATTTACAAGGACACCAAGAGTTAAATAGTACTCTTGATGTAATAACTAATAGGTATAAAAACATACTTGATACAAGTTTTCAAATGACTCATACAGGTACTGAAGATTCTAATGATTTAATAGAACAACTTTATTATGATTATATAGGCTATAAGTTTGATATTGAAGAAAAAGAATCACCAATGAATCGCTGGATAGATATAACTCAGTCTGTAGTAAAACATGCATTTAAAAATAGCATTAAAGTCAATCAATCTAAAGTAAAAGGTTACAATTTAGATTTTATAAATACAAAAACAAAAAGAATACATCATTCTCTTTTAGGAAGTATTGAAAATAAGGAAAATGTTTCAAGAGCATTTTTAAATAGTAATAATATGGGAATTTATGATTTTTTGAATACTAGAGAAAAACAAACTAATTATGGTTTAAGTAATCAATCAAAATTATTAAAATTAGATATTAATGTATATTCTTATTCTAATGATGACAACATAGCCCAGTATTGTGAAAACATATTAAATTAGATAATAATATAGATATATGGTAATAAAATTTATTTAATTGAATCAACTTTAGTCAATCTACTTTAGGTAAAAGTTTAATAGTATTAAAGAAACTTAATCCAAAACATATAAGATTAATTTAAATTCTAACTAAAATAATAAATGACTAACAAATCAGAGGAAAAGAACAAGATTACCCTGCGAAAACACCAAGCTTTTATCGTATCAACTACAATATATGAAAGACTAGATATTACTTGCATAAATCCATCTTCTCCCTCACTTTAGGCGTCTACCTAAAAAAATATAATTCTCACTTAAGTTACATTTGTTACACTATAGAAGCTTTAATTTAAAAGCAAATAGAAGGATAAATTATTTTAAGTGAACTCAAAAGCACAAATTGGGAAGAAGTAGATTGGCAGAGTGAATTATCAAAAAATATTAACTCTATAGATAAATTAAAAGAGTATATAAATTTAACTAGTGATGATGAAAAAAAATTAAAAGAGGTGGTTGATAACCATCCTATGAATATTCCTCGTTATTATTTAAGTTTAATAGATGAGAAAAATTTTCAAAACGACCCTATTAAAAAACTCGCTCTTCCAGATGAAGATGAACTTATCATATCTGGCACTATGGGTGAAACTACAACAGATCCTTATGGGGATGACAAGCACAATAAGGGCAATGGAATACTACACAAATATCCATATTCAGCTTTAATTGTAGCAACTGATTACTGCTCTATGTATTGTAGGCATTGTTTTAGAAAAGCAATAGTAGGACTTCCAAATGATAAGACCGTAGAAAACTTTAAAAATGCTACAAAATATATCAAAGAACACAAAGAGATCACAAATGTAATTATTTCAGGTGGTGACCCGCTGCTTATAAGTACCAATAGACTTATTGCAATGCTAGAAGAGTTAAAAGATATTGAACATATTAACTATGTAAGAATTGGTACAAGAACCCCTGTAGTTTATCCTATGAGGTTTTTTGATGAAGAGTTGTTGAATTATTTCAAAGAGTTTAATAAAGTTAAAACTTTATATATTCCTACTCATTTTAACCATATAAATGAAATAACACCCATGGCAACAAAAGCAATATTAAAAATAAGAGAAGCAGGAGTAACAGTTAATAATCAAGCTGTATTATTAAAAGGTGTAAATGATAGTGCCAAGGATATTGAAAACCTGATGAATGGATTAGTAAAGATTGGTGTAAATCCATATTATTTATATCAATGTATGCCGGTAAGTCGTGTAAGAAATCATTTTCAAGTACCATTAAAGCAAGGTATAGATATGGTCGATGATGCAAAAACCAGACTTGATGGTTATGCTAAAAGATTTAAATTTATAATGGGACACGATATTGGAAAAATTGAGATAATCGGAAGAATAGATGATAAACTTATCTTAAAACATATCCACTCAAGACCAGAATTTCCAAAAGATGCAAGTAAATGTATGATAATGAAATTAGATGATAAGGCTGGATGGCTGGATGATATGCAAGAGATAAAGTTTTAGGGCATAATAAAACCTCTTATAACAACAAGTGAAAGTGCGATTTTCGAGCTTTAATGTTTTATCTATCAACCGACCTTTGGGTTTAATGCAAACACTTTTTTATATGCTTTACTAAAATGACTTTGATCATAAAACCCTACTTCACAAGCAACTTCTGATATTTTTATATCCATTGATCTATTCATAACTGTTTTTGCTCTATTTATTTTTTGATTTACTATAAAAGCGTGTGGAGTCAATCCTAGCTCTTTTTTAAACAATCTTATTAAATAAGTTGGATGGTAACCAACATATTTAGCTATATCATCTACTGTTATATCATCATCAAGTTTATTTAAAATAAACTCTTTTGCACTATTGATTGTTTGATTTATTTGATTCTTTTTTGAGATTTTGTTTGTATGTTTTATAAATATCTTAGATATAAACTCTTTTATATCTTGTTCATGATTTATTTCAGATTTTACTTCTAAAATACTTTTAGAAAGATTTATAAAATCACCATAGATAACTTTGTCATCTAATATATTTAAACTAATAGGTATAAATTCATTATAATCATTATCTACTTTATATATCGCATTTTGAATTTTTTTACACCAATCTATATCTAAATATAAAACATAATACCCCAAAGCATTTTTAGTGATATTTTCTGATTTATGTACTTGGTTTGGATTAAAAATAGCTATTTGATTTGTCATTAACTTTTCTGTAGGTTGATCATAAAACTCTACTGATATCTCCCCATGCCAAATAGCGGTCAAACTTAACATATCATGGGAGTGTTTTGAATAATTAGAAAAAAATAGTTTATCATATTTTAATTCACCAAACAGATTACCATCTTTACTATATAACTTTTTTATAATTTACCTTTATATTGATTTTAATAGTGTACTAAAAAGTTGATTTAGTATAACTTTTAGATACAATCCATTATGATAAATCAAAACTTTAAAGACCAGCTAAAACAGATACTAAACTGTGATATAAAAGCACTATATCCACTTGCCCGTGAACTAAACAGAAAACTATACTTTTATGTAGGACCCACAAACAGCGGTAAAACACATAAAGCTATGCAGGAGATGATAAGTGCAGATACGGGAACTTATCTGGCACCTTTACGGCTTCTTGCTTTGGAGAACTATGAAAGTTTAATCTCAAACAACACTCCAGCTTCACTTGTTACTGGTGAAGAGGAGATATTTGATGAGGATGCCGGTCACATATGTTCTACTATTGAGATGATTAACTTCAATCTTGAAGTTGATGTATGTGTGATAGATGAAGTTCAAATGTTAGCAGATGAAGATAGAGGTTGGGCATGGGTAAATGCAATTTTAGGTTCACCTGCATCAAAAGTTATTATGACGGGAAGTGTAAATGCACTTGATATTGTTAAAAAAATAGCTTCTTATCTTGGTGAAGAGTTAGAGATAGTTAGATTTAAAAGGAAAAATCCTTTACAAGTTTTAGAAAAACAAATATCACTAAGAGATATTGAACCATCTACAGCATTGATAGCTTTTAGTAGAAAAGATGTTTTAGCTTTAAAATCTAAACTTAGTAAATACCACAAAGTATCAGTTCTATATGGTAACCTAAGTCCAGAGGTAAGAAAAGAGGAAGCAAAAAGATTTAGAAATGGAGATAGTGATATTTTAGTGGCTACTGATGCTATTGCTATGGGGCTAAACCTACCTATTAAAACTTTACTATTTACTACAGATACAAAGTTTGATGGGATTAGCAAAAGAAAACTACTCCCAAATGAAGTTATCCAAATAGCAGGTAGAGCAGGCAGATATGGTCACCATGAGATAGGTCATATTGGAGGAACGACTGGAACTGTTTTAAAACATATTGAACATATGTTTACATCTCCAATGCCAACAATTAAACCACCAGTAAAAGTAAAAGCTACAGCTTCACAAGTTGAAGAGCTATCTGTACATCTAAATACAAAAAGCTTAACAAAAATATTAAAATACTTCTCAAAACATATGAAATATGATGGACCATTTGAAGCTGTAAATATTAAAACGATGATAGAATTAGCTGCTATGCTAGATCAAAAAAAGAGTTTATCACTAGAAGATAAATATATGTTAAGTAGTGCACCTATAAACACAAGGTCCCCACTTATCTTAAATGGATATAAAAAATATGTAAACAATATTTTAAACCACACAGTTACAAAATATAGACCATCAACAAAAACTTCAGGAGTTGCTAAAACGCAACTAGAACTACTTCAAGCAGAAGATGAAGTTAAAAAAATATCTTTATATCTATGGCTATCATATAAACTACCAGAGTTATTTCCAGATAAACAAAAAGCTGAACAATTTAGAATAGAACTTAACTATTTTTGTGAAAACTCTCTAAAATCAAATAAAACATTAAAGCCTATGCAAAGAAGAGGTGGAAATAGAAACCAAAATAGAAATAGGTCATACCAAAAAGATGGAAATAGGTCGTATAACTCTAGGTCAGATCAAAATCCAAGAAGAAGAACTAAAAACAAAGATGAACAAAATGATTCAAGAGATTCTGAAACATCTAGAAATAAACCAAGAAGAAGGTCAAGAAGAGGAAGGTAACTTTAATATATTTAAACTACTTTAAATATTGTAAATATTATAACTGCTATAGAAAATACCCCAATAAGGTTATACATAACATTGTTTGTCTCTTTTTTTGAAAAGCTCCATTTCATATTGTTTTTATTATTATTTATATAAGTGGCCGATTTGAAATGTGAATCAAAGATATTATTTTCTATTGAATTTGTCATAATTTACTCCTAAAATATAGGTCGTAATTTAAAAAAAGCAGAATTGCAGTAATAACATATATAATTAAGGCGACTCGGCTATCTTAAACATAAGACCCGTGGTTTTCCGTCCTTATCTCACGATAAGTTTGGCTTTAACAATTAATATTGTTGAATTAAAATGATAACACTTGTAAAATTAATCTAAGCTTAAGAAATATCTAAACGAAAATTATTTTATAACTCTTCTAGTTTTATATCATATTCATCTGTTATTTCATCAAGAGAGGTTTGTGCTATTTCCAACTCTTCAAATAGTTTTTCAACCTCTTTTTCATTTGTAGTTACTACTCTTGATATATCCATTACTTTACTATTATCTCCACTATTAGAGGCTATTATCAACTCTTTATGTTGCTCCTCTAATTGCTCTTCAAGTTCCATAATAGTTGTTTCTAACTTCTGGGTTCTTTTTTTAAGTGGTGAAGTTAATTTATTTCTCTCTTGAATCAATGCTGTTCTTAACTTTTTATTCTCTTTTTTATTAACTTTTTGTTCTGTTTTTGTATTATTATTTGTAGTTGCATTAGTTGATTCTTCCTCATCCCAACCAATCTTTTCTAAAAACTCATCATAGTTTCCATCAAAATAAGAAGCACTCTCTTTTGAAAATACAATAAGTCTATCACAAACAGCTCTTAGTAACTTCTCGCTATGGGTTACAATTATCGCTGAACCTTCAAAGTTTTTAATTGCTATTGTTAGTGCATCGATAGATTGCATATCAAGATGGTTTGTTGGCTCATCTAGAAACAAAAGATTTACAGGTTTTGCAATAATTTGCCCCAGCATCACACGACTTTTTTCACCACCTGAAAGTAATGATATCTTTTTCTCAGCACTATTGCCTGTAAACATCATAGAACCACAAATATTTCTAACAACTGATGCTGATAGTTTTGGATTTGATACATATATCTCATCCATCACATTATTTTTTGGATTTAGATGTGCAATATTTGTTTGACCAAAATGTCCAAATGATGTAGTCCCATGAAAATCAACAACTCCATCAATAGGCTTTAACTCTTGGGCTATAGTATTTAAAAGTGTAGATTTACCCTTTCCATTTTTCCCTATTATCCCTAAAGTTTCCCCTTTTTTAAGTGTAAATGATATATCTTTAAAAAGTATATTATCAGTAGAGTAACCAAAACTTAAATCTTTTACATCAAGCAAAACTTTAGCTGGAGTATCTTTAAAATTGAAGTTAAACTTTAAACTATTTTCAAATCCTAGAGTATCCATCAACTCCATCTTTTCTAGTTGTTTCACTTTTGATTGTGCTTGTGCAGCTGTTGAAGCTCTAGCTTTATTTTTTGCTATAAATGTTTCTAGCTCTTTGACTTTTTTATCTTGTGAAATTTTTTGTTTCTCATAAAGCTCATCATCACTTTCTAATTGTGCATAGAATTTATATGTATCACCTTTTATGATACTTAGTTTTTTTCTATTTAATCCCATAGTATGGGTAGATACTCCATCCATAAAATCTCTATCATGAGTGATAAGTATAACTTCCCCATCAAATCCAATCAAAAATGCTTTTAACCATCTCAAAGACAAAATATCAAGGTAGTTTGTAGGCTCATCAAGTAGCAATAGGTTTGGTTCAGTTATAAGTAGTTTTGCAAGATTTATTCTTATTTGATATCCACCAGAAAATGACAATGGAGATTTATCTAAATCATCATGTGTAAAACCAAGCCCAAATAGTATCTTTTCAACCTTATAAACACTAAATTTATCATCTTCGCTTAAAGCTAATGAAACTTCCTCTACTAGAGACTTTTTAGTAAATTCAAGATGCTGTTTCAAAGCACCTATTTTATAACCTTTAGGGATAGAGAGTTCACCATCATCATAATACTCTTCACCAAGAATAAGTTTAAACAGTGTAGACTTTCCACTACCATTTCTACCAACTAAGCCAACTCTTTGACCACTATTTAATCTAAAATCTAAATTGTGAAAAAGCTCCTGTGTTCCATAACTTTTTGATATGTTTGTAAGTTGTATCATATGACTCTTTTTATATTAATATAGTGTGATTTTATAGGAAATGGTGTTAATAAATGATAAAATCCATTTTTTTAAATATTATTTGCACCAGTAGAAATAAAAAAAGAGGGTGGAGAACTTCCATCTTATTGTAAAGAGAACTTCTATTTT
>JAYEOQ010000213.1:0-5964 GCA_034723215.1 Campylobacterota bacterium
TATTTTAGAGGTTGAAAATATTGATTGGCAATATAAAAATAAAACTTTAAGCGGAGCTTGTTTTATTATTGAGATATAGTATCAGTTTTGATACTATATTTTATTAATTTATAATATTAAATCAAGCCCCATTTTTCTATAAATTTATCATCTATATCTATAATATTTCTTTCTCTTAAATCTTCTATAACACTTGCAGTACATACAACATCATCTGGCCATCTTCTTTTAAAATTGTCGTAACTATTTTTATTTGTAGCATCTATACTAACAGTTTGTCCATCTATATAGATATCTCTATTGCTATCAATATTATTAACAACTCTCCATACTAACATATATGGGTTATCAAGTGAATTATTTTTTTCATCAACTATGGCTAATATTTTTATATGACTAAACAATGATTTCAACTCATCTATTAAGTATTTTTGACTTCTATTTTTCTCAACTGATATGATAACTATTGGAGATTTTGTATTTGTAAAATATTGTTTTAAACCTTTAATATCCAAAGAGATATTTTTCATCTTTTCTAAAAGAATATTATCATCAAGAACTTCAATACCTAACTCATCTATCTCTTCACCTGTACAATCAATTCCAAGTTTTCCACCAACAGCAAACTTAGGACTACTATGGTCAAGTGCATCAACAACACCTTTTGTTATAAGTATATTTTCAGTACTAAATCTATTTAACATATATGGGATAACTTCATCACTAGGTAACTCTGGAGCATCTTGATCTACAAATATAGCATGTTTCACAAAACTCATCTGCCCTACTCCCCAAAAAGCATGCATAATCTGTTGAGCATGACCAGGGTATGCTGTTTTTATCTTTCCTAATATAAGATTATGAAATACACCATTTTCAGGCATATAATAATCCAACAGATCAGGTGCAGTTGTTTGAAGTAGTGGTAAAAATATTCTCTCTGTTGCATGCCCCATATATTTATCTTCTAAAAGTGGTTTACCTACAACAGTTGCTGCAAAAGTTGGAGATTTTTTACTTGTGATTGCAGTTACTTCTAAAAATGGGTACTCCTCTTCTAAAGTATAATACCCTGTGTGATCCCCAAAAGGTCCCTCTATTCTTATAGCATCAGGATCAACAAATCCTTCTATAACAAAATCAACATCTTTTGGTACATAGATATCATTTGTTATAGATTTTACAAGTTGTGCATTCTCTTTTTTTACAAACCCATATAACATAAGCTCAAATACACCAATTGGAAGTGGAGCTTGTCCACACCAAATATACATAGGGTCACCACCAATACCAATTGATACAGGCATCTTTTTACCAGCTTTTTTATACTCATGGAAAAAGTGATTACTATCTTTATGAATCTGCCAATGCATACCTAAAGTATGATCATCAAAAACTTGAAGTCTATACATACCAACATTGTGCATAGTTCCATCTAAACTTGTTGTATAAACTTGACCCATAGTTATAAAAGGACCACCATCTTGCTCCCAAGTTGTAAGAATAGGCAAATCACTAAGCTTAGCATCTTTACCTAACTTTATAACCTGCTGAGATTCACCTTTTGTTTTTAATCTCTTTGGAAATACAGACTTTAGTGAAAATAGTTGACCAAACATTGCAAGCTTATTCATAAAACCTGTAGGTGGTTTCATTTTTAATAACCCCTCAATCTCTTTTGCTATCTTATCTCCATCACCTATAAAAAGCTCAACAGCTTCTGGTGAACAAAAGATATTCATCAATACAGGAGTATCAAATGTTTTATTATTTTTTTTATCTATTGGATTTGTAAATAATAGTGCTTTACTATCATTGGTTTTAACCTCAATATATGCTATATGTGGTATCTCTAAATTTATATCTAGTGGCTCATCTATAATTTTTAATAAATTATTATCTTTTAAAAGTTGTATAGTTTTATCATACATATCTTTCCCCTTTAGTTTTTATTTTCTCAATAATCTTTTAAACTCTTGAATATTTTCATGATATTTTTGTTTTAGATAGTTTTTAAATACTCTCTCTCCAGCTTTTTTTACTTTTAGAGAGATTATCATTTGCATTCCAGTTTTTAATGGATTTATTCTTAAAATTTCACCATTTGCAAATATTTTAATAAATTTTTTCTCTTTAACCAAACTGCTTACACCATCTATCTCAAACCCCAAAGTTAAATCTATATTATCATTAAGATTAAATTTTATATCTGAATCTTTAATCAATATAGCTATAGCATCAAAAGAGATATTTAAAGCTGTTGCTTCAATAACTTTATGATGATAATGTAAACTAACCTTAAAATCCTTACCCAATTTAACTCTTTTATTATCTGAATTTCGCACTTTATACTCAACAAACTTAGGATTTATTAATGTTATATATTTTCTGATTTTATCTATATATAATAGCTGTGCTTTTATATATTTTTTATCATCTATATTTATGATTGTTTTATTTTGATTTTGTATAGATAAGTTTTGTGAAATTGGAACATCTATTATTATCTCATTATTTTCTATTGAAATAATTTCACCATCATTTTTTATCTCTATATCATTGTAAGAGTTAATAAACTTTAAATTTTGATTTTGGATATTATTAAGTGTATATAAACACTCATCATCTATATCTTTTTTATAAGATTGAAGTAGAACATTTAAAAGAGTAGTTACAAGCTTATCAATATCAAATGGTTTAAATAAAAAAGCTTTTATATCTAAATCTATAGTTTGAAGTAACATCATATCATCAGTTAATTCCGATAATACAATAATATTAACTAAAGGATCTATCTCTTGTATATCAACTATAAGTTCAAGTGAACTTTTTTTTGTTAACTCAGTATCCGTAAGTACAATATTTGTATTAAACTGTTTAAATTTATCATAAGCATCTTTACCATTATAAGCTTGATATACAACTGGAAATATCTTTTTTAAAATTTTAGATATTTTACTATGTTGTTTATTATCACTTTCTACATAAAGTATAGATATGTTTTTTGCAATATACTGTAGTTTTTTTAAATTCTTTAAATTCATATTAAAGTTTTATGGAACCATCACTTTTTCTAAAACTTTTTGTATAATTTGGTCAGCTGTTATATCACTAGCTTGAGCCTCATAACTTAAAATAATTCTATGTCTTAATACATCTTTAACAGTAAGTGCAATATCAATTGGCGTTACATAATCATTCCCTCTTAAATATGCTCTAGCTTTTACAGCTTTAAACATATCAATAGTAGCTCTTGGACTTGCTCCAAACTCAAGATAATCTTTTATCTCTTCAAGTCCATAATTTTCAGGTTCTCTTGTAGCAAAAACTATATCAACTATGTATTTTTCAAGCTCTTGATCTATATGTACAGCTTTTACTTCCTCTTTAATCTTTTCAATATCATCATTATTTAAAATAGAGTTTATAACCTCAAATGTCCCATTTGCTGCTTTTAAAGCTATTTGATACTCTTCATCTTTAGTATTGTACCCCACAACAATTTTAAACATAAATCTATCAAGTTGAGCCTCAGGCAAACTGTATGCACCCTCTTGTTCTACTGGATTCTGAGTTGCAAGAACTAAAAAAGGGGAATCAATCTTATAAGTAGTTTCCCCTATAGTTACTTGTCTCTCTTGCATCACTTCAAGTAAAGCAGACTGTACTTTAGCTGGTGCTCTGTTTATCTCATCTGCTAAAAGTAAGTTTGTAAATATAGGACCTTTTTTTATCTTAAATTCACCAGTTTTCATATCATATATTTGAGCCCCAATAATATCACTAGGGAGTAGATCCGGAGTAAATTGAACCCTTTTAAAGTCGAGATTTAAAGAACTAGCCATAGCATTTATAGTTGTAGTCTTTGCAAGCCCTGGTACACCTTCAAGTAAAATATGTCCATTTGTAAAAAGTCCAATAAGTAGTGCATCTACCATCTGTTCTTGACCAATTACTTGCTTAGAGATCTCTTTTTTTATATCTATAATTTTATTTATCATTTATACAATCTTTAATTAAATTTATATATCATTTTAGCAAAATTTTACAAAATATAAACTAATAACAAAAAAGATATTTTAAATTATTTCACTCTAGTTGATATAACCGTACAATTTAAGCTTAAATTATATAAAATACTATATCAAAATATAAACATAATGAACTATAAATAAAGGGATAAATATGAACTTAAATGTATACCTTTCTGGTGAAATTCATACAGATTGGAGAGAACAATTAAAAGATGGATGTGAAGAGTGTAATTTATCTATCACTTTTACATCTGCTGTTACAAATCATGAAGCTAGTGATGCTGCTGGTGATGTGCTTGGTGAAGAGAGTATAAATTATTGGAGAGACCATAAATCAGCAAATATAAATGCAATAAGAACAAAAACTCTTATTAAAAACTGCGATGTAGCGGTGATTAGATTTGGTAACCAATACAAACAATGGAATGCAGCTTTTGATGCTGGATATTGTTCTGCATTAGATAAACCATATATTACACTTCATGATGAAACTATTATACACCCACTTAAAGAGGTTGATGCGGGCTCTATGGGATGGGCAACAACACCAGAGCAGGTTATTGAAATTTTAAAATATATCCTTACAAAAGAATAATCTAATTATGATACATCTTCACAATTTCATTATGTAAAGATGAAAATTGTAGAGGATCAACCGTAGTGTTATATAATCTAACAGCATAGTGAAGATGTGGACCCATAACTCTTCCAGTTTTTCCGGATTTACCTAAGATATCACCTTTTTTTACTATTTGCCCTTTTTTTACATCAAAGCTACTCATATGAGAATAATAACTATACATACCTCTACCATGATTTAAATATATAACTTTTCCTAGATAAAATCTATCCATAACTAAAGCAACTACCCCATCATTTGTAGCAAAAATATCAGTTCCTACTTTTGCTCTAAAATCTGTACCTGTATGGTAACTTTTTGTTGTACCATTATAAACTCTTGCATTTCCATATGCACTTGTGATTTTACTATCTATTGGCATATCAAATGTAGATTTTGTTATTTGATTTGTTGTAGTTATAACTGAATATACATTTTTATAAACTTTTGAGTATTCCTCTTTTGAACGATTTTTATTTGATTTTGATAATGTTACTTTCCCTTTAGCTACAGTGATAATCTCATTTTGTTGATAATCACCATCAATTATATCTATAGATATATTTTTTTTAATAACCTTGCCATCTTCTATATATTTAACTTGCAGATTTTCTTTTTGTTTTTTTGAATGATAATCTACAGGTAAAAACAGCTCATATTTTTTCGTATTCCCACCAATAGTAAACATCTGATAAGTTTTGTTTTTAAATATCACATTTGGGGCATGAGTAAGTTTTGTATCACTTTGTAGAATAACAGCAAATGTAGTTCCATGTTTTATATTTGTATGTGAAAGTTCAATATCTATTTTTGAAAATAGAGATGTAAAAGATAAAATTAAAAGTGATAATATTTTCATATTTTTATACCTTATTTTAGTTTATAAAACTTTACCATATTAAACTAAAAGTAGAGCACTAAGATAAGATTGCTCTTGATATTTATTTAACATATTTGGAAATTCAACATCGTTATTTTTAGTATACTTAGCAATAGCTTGTGAAGTTACAAGAGTAACATCACAAACTGCATTTAACTGTATTATAGCTTCCATTTTAAATGTTATTGCACCACCAGCGAAGTTACCTTTTTTGGCTCTTTTTTTAATAGCAACTTTATCTATATTGTTTTGTGCTAAAAACTCATTTATATTATCTTTAAAAGATATCATCGATTCTTTTTTTTCATCATCATCAAGAGAAATCTTTTTTATTTTTAAATCTATATAATCGATAGTATCACTCTGTATTATTGATACAATTGCATTATTTGATTTTAACTCTATTCCACATATTTTCATCTTATTTCCAA
>JAYEOQ010000213.1:5974-8920 GCA_034723215.1 Campylobacterota bacterium
TAATTTAATTTAAAAAAATTGCATTATGCAAACTTTTATTATATCTATTCTTTTAAACTTAATCCAACTCTACTCTTTTCAACATCAATACTCAATATTCTTATATTTTTAAACTGTTGATTTATACTCATCACATCCATAAGATGGGATACCCTTTTTTGTGAATATTCTGAGATATGCAACATCGCATCATTTTTTAAACCTATATCTATAAATGCACCAAAATCAGTGATATTTCTAACCACTCCACTTACCATATCACCTACTTTTAACTCATCAATAGTTTTTACATCCTCACAAAAAGATACTTGCTCTAGCTCCTCTCTTATATCATAACCTGGTTTTTTAAGCTCTATTAATATATCTTTTAAACTCTCAATACCACAATCAAACTTCAAAGATAACTCTTTTAAAATTGAACTATCAACTTTATCTAAATCATAATTATCTTTTAAAAACTTTGCCACTTTATAGTTTTCTGGATGTATTCCACTATTATCAAGGTAAGAGATACCATCTTTTATCCTTAAAAATCCAACACTTTGTTCATATGCTTTAGCCCCTACCCCTTTTACTTTTAGAAGTTGTTCTTTTTTCTTAAAACCTTTTATACTATCTCTATATTCTATAATATTTTGTGCCAATTTTTCACTGATACCTGATACAAAAGATAAAAGCTTATATGAAGCAGAGTTTAAATCTACACCAACTTTATTTACAAGATTGAAAGTTACAGCACTTAGTTTTGAAGCTAAATCTTTTTGATTTACATCGTGTTGGTATTGTCCAATACCAAGTGATTTTGGATCAATTTTAACCAATGTCGCCATTGGATCTCTTAATCTTCCAGCAATAGATATAGCCCCTCTTATTGTTACATCAAGATTTGGATACTCAGCAACTGCAATTTTAGAAGCAGAATAAACAGAAGCCCCTATCTCACTTACAACTGCATACTTAATATCCAAAGAGTTGTTTTTTATCAACTCTGAAATAAATATTGCTGATTCTTTTGAGCCAGTTCCATTTCCAATAGCAATAGTTGTAACTTTATACTTATTTATAAGATTTAAAACTTTTTTTGATGATTCATTAATCTGATTATCATTTAAAAGATATATCACATCAGAATCTTTATAGTTACCATCTTCATCTAAAATAGCAAGTTTACAACCTGTTATAAAACCTGGGTCTATACCTAAAATAACTTGATTTATTAAAGGTGGTGTAAGGAGAAGTTCATTTAAATTTTTTCCAAATAGATTGATAGCTTCATCTGAAGCTTTTTGTTTTAGATTTGATAACAGTTCCCTTTTCAAAGATGGTAACAACAACCTTTTAAACCCATCAATATAAGCTTTTAAAACAAACTCTTTTGAACTATTTGCATGATTTGGAATTCTATATTTATTTATACCATCTAGTAGGTACTCCTCATCAACCTCAATTTTCATAGTTAATTGTTTTTCATTTACAGCTCGTAAAATTGCTAAAAGTCTATATGACTTTATCCATTTAGTTTTCTCTTTTAAATCTACATGATTTTTATACAATCCATTTGGTTCAAAAGTTTTTGTTTTTTTTGTTGTCAAAATAGAATGATTTTCAAGGTTTTTTCTTAAACTATCTTTTGTTCTTATATCTTGAGAGTATCTTAACGCTATAATATCCATAGCACCTTTTATAGCTTCATCTGTTGATTTTATATTTTGATTTAAAAACTTTTTAGCTTTATAATTTATATCATCAATATTATACTTCATAGATGAAATAATATTTGCCAACCCCTCTAAATTGTTCTTAAAAGCATCATTGGCTCTTGAATTTTTTGTACCTTTAAATGGCTCATAAATATCTTCTATAGCTGTAAGGGTAACTGCATTTTCAAGTTGATCTTTTAGTTTTAAAGTTAATTCATTTTTCTCTTTTAATATATTTAGAATCTCATCTTTTCTTTTGATAAGTTTCAAACTATACTCATAAACCTCTTGAAACTTCAAAAGTGTTTCATCTGTTGCATTTGATGTCATATCTTTTCTGTATCTAGCAATAAAAGCAATTGTTGCACCATCTTCTAGTAGTTTTATAATATTATTTATACTTTTTTCATCTAAATTAATTTTACTTTTTATTATATTAACAATATTATTCATCTATTTTATTATCCCTTTAATTCTCATAGCTTTTAGTATCTCAAAACTTTTACTCACATCATAAGTTGCACTATGATGTGAGTTTGTATCAAAATCAATCTTATAATAAACACAAGTTTCATCTAGTTTTGGATTTTTTATTTTTCCATTTTTATTTAATGCTTTTACTACTTGTTTATTCTCTTTCATTGTACAAAAGTGATTTTCAAATGATACTAACCCATCAAGGTGACGAAGTTCAAAACTAATATTGTGAGCCACCAAAGTTTTACAACCTTTACAAAACTCAACAAAATCAAAATCTTCAGAAAAATAGCTACTATAACTTTTATCTTTTCTATACTCTAAAATAGCCTCAGGGGTAAGCTTATGTACTTCATAAGAATATCTGTTTACTGGATACCTAGATAGATAGTATCTATGAAATTTATCTATTACTTTATATTCATCGTTTATTAACTCTACTTTTACAGCAGCTACCTCTATCACATCATATTGGCTTGTTGAATTTGTTTCAAAATCTAAAATTATCATCTATTTATTCCCTCTTAAAAAATGAATTATAACCAAGAAAGACAAATTTTAAAGAATATAAAAATTTAAGCTAAATTTAATTGACAATAAAAGATTTATCGGTTATAATCCCGCTACATTTAACCAATAAGAGTTAAATTATTTAGCCAAAGTGTCACGGTAGCTCAGCTGGCTAGAGCGCTGGTCTCATAAGCCGGAGGTCGAGAGTTCAAGTCTCTCTCGTGACACCATTCTTAAACTATATCCCACTTAAACCACG
>JAYEOQ010000214.1:0-1673 GCA_034723215.1 Campylobacterota bacterium
TTAGACCAATGTTAGTTATGGATGGTGGAGATATGGAGATAATTGATATTAAAGAGAATACTCCTTATTATGATATATATATTAGATACTTAGGTGCTTGTGGTACTTGTGCTTCAGGTAGTACAGGAACACTTTACGCGATTGAATCAACTCTTAGAGCTAAAGTTGATGAGAATATTCGTGTTTTACCAGTTTAATAGGTAAAAGTTTATTTAAAAAAGGTGTATATTAAGTTATACACCTTTTTTAGTTTTATAGAGTATAATACTAAAAATTATAAAAGGATATTAGATGGAAAGTTTTGGAGATACTGTAAGTTTATATGCAATGAATATTGTCTTTGCATTAGTTATATTTTTTGTTGGTAAATGGGCTGCAAATATTGGGGCTGATATTGCTAGAAAAATGTTAAGAAAATCAAATACAGATGAAACATTGACAATATTCTTAGGTAATGTTATTTATGGTTTACTTATCGCTGTTGTTGTTCTTGCAGCATTAGGAAAACTTGGTGTTGAGACAACTTCGTTTATTGCTATTTTAGGGGCAGTTGGTTTAGCTATTGGTTTGGCGTTTCAAAGTACATTGTCAAATATTAGTGCTGGTGTTATGCTTGTGATATTTAGACCATTTAAACTTGGTGATTTTATTGAAGCAGGTGGAGTTGCAGGTGTAGTTGAAGAGCTAAATCTATTTAATACTGTTTTTAAAACAGGTGACAACAAAGTTATTATAGTAGCAAACTCTAATATAATTGGTGGAAATATCACAAACTATTCTAAAAAAGATACTAGAAGAGTTGATTTTGTATTTGGTATAGGGTATGATGATGACTTAAAATTTGCAAAAGATACCTTACTTCAGATTGTAAATAGTGATGAAAGAGTTTTAAAAGACCCAGCACCTTTTGTAGCTGTATCAGAACTAGGAGATAGTAGTGTAAACTTTGTAGTTAGAGCTTGGGTTAAAAGTGGAGATTATTGGGGTGTAAACTTTGATACAGTAGAAAAAGTTAAGTGTGTATTTGATGAAAAAGGGATTAGTTTTCCTTATCCTCAAATGGATATACATAATCATAAAATAGAAAACAATTAAAAGGAAAAAATATGTCAGTTATACAAAGTTATATGACACAAGATCATAGAGCTTGTGATGAGTCTTTTGCAGATATGGAAAATGCAGTACACGATGAGAATTGGGTTGAAGCAAAAAAAAGATTTGAAGCATTTGCAAGTGATTTAATTCATCACTTTGATATGGAAGAGAAAGTTATGTTTCCAGCTTTCGAAGCTAGAAGTGGATCTGCTCATTGTAACCCAACACCAGTAATGTTGATGGAGCATCAACAGATGAAAAAATTGCTTGAAGATATGAGAGCTGATGTAGATGCCAAAAATAAAGATCATTTTTTTGGTTTAAGTGAAACACTAATGATGACAATGCAACAACACAATATGAAAGAGGAACAGATGATGTATCCAATGGTGGATCAAGCTATGGAGTCTGAAAACAGTATGCTTTTAGATGAGATGAAAGAGTTAGCTAGAGCTTAATATCAAAAGTAATATATTAAAAACATTTTTTATTCTAGCAGTAATTACACCAAACTTATTTGCTCAATGTAAAGGTTGGGTAGGTGGAGATGTGCCAAAAGCATATTGTTGGGATATTGA
>JAYEOQ010000215.1:0-8783 GCA_034723215.1 Campylobacterota bacterium
ATGGTAAAATCATTGTTGCTGAAAGTGGAGTAAGCGATCAAGATGTTATAAAAGAGTTAAGTGAAGCAGGAGCTGATGCATTTTTAATTGGTGAACACTTTATGAGACAGGATGATATAGGTGCAGAAGTGCAAAGATTAAAAAGTAGTCCAACTAATTTATTTAAATAAAAATTAGATATAATAGTACAAAATTACCAAATAGGATAAAAAGTTGTCAATACAATTATTACAAAAACAAGCAGATACAATTAGATTTTTAGCAGCCGATATGGTTCAGCAAGCAAATAGCGGACACCCTGGTGCTCCTATGGGTATGGCAGATATTGCTACAGTATTAAGTAAACACTTAAAGCTAGATCCTAAAAATCAATCTTGGTTAAACAGAGATAGATTGGTATTTAGTGGAGGTCATGCTAGTGGTATGGTTTATTCTTTACTTCACTTATGGGGATTTGATGTAACTGTTGATGATTTAAAACAATTCAGACAAACAGGAAGTAGAACTCCTGGGCATCCAGAATATAAACACACAGATGGTGTGGAGATAACAACAGGACCACTTGGTCAAGGTGTTGCAAATGCAGTTGGATTTTCAATGGCATCTCAATATGCTAAATATTGTTTAAACTCTGAAACAGCAGAGATAATTGATCATCATGTATATTGTTTTTGTGGTGATGGAGATCTACAAGAGGGTATATCTTATGAAGCTTGTGCCACTGCAGGACATCAAAAACTTTCTAACTTAACTATTATTTATGATTCAAATGATATTACTATTGAGGGTGATATTAGTATTGCTTGGAGTGAAGATGTAGCCAAAAGATTTGAAGCTATAAATTTTGATGTAGTTACTATTGACGGTCATGACTTTAATGCTATTGATTCTGCACTTACTAATTCAAGAAATAGTGATAACCCTACTTTAATTATAGCTAAAACTGCTATTGGTAAGGGAGCTGCTACTATGGAAGGTAGTCACCATACTCACGGTGCTCCTTTAGGTGCCGATGAGTTAGGAGCATCTAAAACTAAAGCTGGATTTAATCCAGAAGAGTTTTTTGCAGTTCCATCTGATGTAAAAGAGGCTTTTGACAAAACTGAATCTGGTGCATTACTTAGTCGTGCTTGGGATAAATTAGTTAAAAAAGATTTACCTTTAAGTGAACAAAATGAAACTTTAAATGCACTTTTAAACCCTGATTATTCTAAAGTAGAATATCCTGATTTTAGTGAAACAGCCCAGATTGCTACAAGAGATTCAAATCATAAAATCTTAAATGCGATTGCAAAAGCTGTTCCCTCATTTATAGGTGGAAGTGCAGATTTAGCACCATCAAATAAAACAGAACTTTTAGGTCTTGGTGATTTTCCAAAAGGTAGAAATATCCACTTTGGTATCAAAGAACACTCAATGGCAGCTATTGCAAATGCTATGAATATCTATGGACTTTTCAGAGTTTATAGTGCAACATTTTTTATCTTTAGTGATTATTTAAAACCATCTGCGAGGGTTGCTGCACTAGCAAATATCCCTCAACATTTTATATGGACTCATGATTCTATTGGTGTTGGTGAAGATGGAGCAACACATCAACCTATTGAGCAATTATCTCAATTTAGAGCGTTACCTAACTTTTATACATTTAGACCAGCTGATGCAACAGAAAATGTTGCATGTTGGAAAAAGGCACTTACTATGTCTGCTCCTACTGCTTTTGTGTGTTCAAGACAAAAACTGAAAACTTTAAAACCTTCAAAAGAGATAGGAGAAGTATCAAATGGTGGTTATCTACTAGCTAAAAGAGATGATGCTACTGTTACTCTTATGGCTTCAGGAAGTGAAGTTATGCTTATATTACAAACTGCTTGTATGCTTGAAGATGATTTTGGAATTAAATGTAATATTGTATCTGTACCTTGTTTTGATCTATTATGTGAACAAAATAAAGAGTATATTGACTCTATTATCGATCCGTCACATACTGTTGTTGCAGTTGAAGCAGCAACAGCTATGGAATACTACAAGTTTGCAGACCATGTTATAGGTATGAATAGTTTTGGTGAAAGTGGACCTGCTGGAGAACTTTTTGATAAGTTTGGGTTTACAATTGATAAATTAAAAGTTACTATCAAAAACTTAGTATCTTAATTTAATGGGTGATATAAATATTGCAGTCTTTGGGGTAACCATAGCAGCAATATTAATTGGTTTATTTTTATATACAATTTTTTAAAAGGAAAAAAAGATGGCAACAACAAATTTTAAAGGGACACCAGTAACATTATCTGGAACTGAATTAACTGTTGGAGATAATGCTCCAGAGATTATCATTGTAGGTGGTGATTTAGAAGATATTGTAGTTGGTGGTGCAAAAGATAAAGTACAATTGATTGTATCTGTTCCATCTTTAGACACTGCAACATGTGCAGCTGAAACTAGAAGATTTAATGTAGAAGTTGGTTCATTGGATATCTGTACAACTACAGTAGTTTCTATGGATTTACCTTTTGCTTCTGCTAAGTTTTGTTCAACAGAAGGTATTGATAACCTTGAGGTTGGCTCAGACTATGTAGAAAAAGAGTTTGCTAAATCTTATGGTGTATTAATGGCTGATAATAAACTTAAAGGTTTATGTGCAAGAGCGATATTTGTTGTAAATAGAGATGGTATTATTACATATAAGCAAATTGTTCCAGAAGTGACAGATGAACCAATTTATGAAGAGATTCTTGAAGCTATAAAAGACGCAAGATAAAAAACATTATACAAAATAAAGACTTTTTATGGTAAAGTTTACAATAATATTACAAATTTAAAGGTAAGATGATAGATGTTGACTGTAAATACTATATATAGCTCTATAAATGATTTAAAAGAACTGGTTATCGAGAATGGGATCGATATAAATTCTAAATTATTGATGCAGGTATTTACAGGTGTTTCAAATATTACATCAATTAACAAACTTTTAAGAGATATTACCAATAACTTTCCAAATGCACAAATTATAGGAGCTACTACAGATGGTGAGATTACAAATGGTAGTATCTCTACAAATCTTATATCTATCGCTATAACATCATTTAACGATGTTTCATTTAATATTGATTATATTGAATATGATAAGAATACTACAATAGAACAATCAGCAAAAAAACTAGCTAATTCTATTTGTCAAGAGAATACAAAAGTGATTATTTCTTTTGCCGATGGTCTACATACTAATGGAGATCAATTTTTAACTGGATTATCTAGTTATAGAGATAATATTATAGTATCTGGTGGTTTAGCTGGTGATAACGCTATATTTGATGCAACTTATGTATTTACAAGTGAAAAAATTATATCAGAAGGTGCTGTAGCTATTAGTTTAAATGGTAATATTAATGTCACGACAGACTATAGTTTTAATTGGGAACCAATAGGTAAAGAGTTAGTTATAACAAAATCAGTAAATAATGTTGTTTACACCATAGATGGTTCTAGTGCATATGATACATATAAATATTATCTAGGTGAAGAGGTTGCAAAAATGCTTCCTGCTATTGGGATTGAATTTCCTTTAATAATCCAAAGAAATGGTATCTCAATCGCTAGGGCTGTTGTGGGATTAAATAATGATGGAAGTTTAGTATTTGCTGGAAATATTAATACTGGAGATATTGTAAGATTTGGGTATGGAGATAGTGAACAAATTTTAAATAACTCAAATAAAAATGCTATGAAGTTAAATAATAAACCTATAGAGTCTATATTTGTCTACTCCTGTATGGCAAGAAGAAGATTTATGCCAGATTTAATTGAAAAAGAGTTAGAACCTCTTCTGAACTTTGGTTCAGTTAGTGGTTTTTTTACATATGGTGAATTTTTCACATCTGATTGTACTAAAAATAAAGAGCTTTTAAATCAAACAATGACTATTTTGGCACTAAGCGAAACAAAAGAGAGTAAAAATATCAACCTAAAAGAGCTTGAATATCAAGACAATATACATACTATATCAACTAAGGCACTTTCTCATCTTGTAAATGTCACATCTAAAGAATTAAATAAAATAAATAAAGATTTAGAGACCAGTGTACAAAATGAAAAACAAACCGTTAAAGACCAAGAGAAACATCTTTTTGCACAAGCAAAAATGGCTTCTATGGGTGAGATGATTGGAAATATAGCCCATCAATGGAGACAGCCCCTAAGTACAATTAGTACAATTGCAACTAGTGCTCAAGTCCAAAATGATTTGGGTATTTTAGATAATGATTCCTTTAGTACAAATACTAGTAAAATAGTGGAAAATGTAAACTACTTATCAGATACTATTAATATATTTAGAGACTTTTTAAAAGATGATAATGAGTTAAAATCACATAATCTACAAGATATAATTAAACAAGTATTAGTAATAGTTGGAGCTGGATTAAAAGATAATCATATTGAACTAGATAAAGAGATTAACCAAGATGAAAATATATCTATAAATATGGTATCAGGTGAACTTTCTCAGGTTATTATAAATATTATAAATAATGCAAAAGATGCAATACTTGATAATAATATACAAAATGGTATTGTTAAGCTAAAATGTTATAGAAAAGAAAATGTTGCTTATATTGAGATAGTTGACAATGCCGGTGGTATCCCTGAGCATGTGTTACCAAAAATATTTGATCCTTACTTTACGACAAAAGATAGTAGCAAAGGGACTGGGTTAGGTCTCCATATGAGTTATGATATTATCACAAAACATATGGATGGAAAAATATATGCTATAAATCAAGATAATGGTGCAAAGTTTTATATAGAGCTTCCAATATCTTAAATAATTCATAAATAGATAAAAAATCATAATGGACAAACAACAAATAAAAACTCTTTTTAATCAACAAATTGATCTAATTGATTTTAACTCAATAGGTAGAGATAAAGATATTTTAGAATTAAAATTAAATACAATAGTAGAGAATATTATCCAAAAAATAGATACAAATATATCTATACCATTAAGTAAAACAACAAACGATAATAACTTAGCTACATTAGAAGACTCTGGTAAGTCTGAAGATACACAGATTTGTGATAACTATGCAAACTATAAACCAAAACAGAGTATAAAAACAAATCTAACTACAACAATACCAAGTAACTTTGCTTTAAATTTTGAGATGAAACAGTTTGCAAAATCTAAATTTATTCAAAATCCTGATGATCTATTTGAAGAGTTTAAACTTTACTATCAAGGTAAAGGTACTTTAAATAATGATTGGGAAGCTGTGTGGAAAAAATGGGTTATGAGTCAAAATAAATATAAATCACATCTAATAAAAACTGTTATAGATGAAGATATGATGATAAATGACCCAATGATAAAATTTGCAAAAAAATATATTGATAAAGATAGTATAGAGTTAGAGTTTATTAAATTTAAAAACCACTATATAGCTTCTGGTGATTTAAAAGTTTCTTGGGTAAAGATGTGGGAAAACTGGTGTATAAAACATAAAGAGTTTAAACCTAAAGAAAACACAAAAGCTAAAGAGAAAGCAGATTATAGGTGGGACTTTAGAAAAGCAAAAGATGTAAGTGATAGGATAAAAGATTGGCTTGAGTTTGATAAAAAGATAAATTGGCTTGATGATTTTTATTGGAAAAATATACCAATACCGGGTATTGGATGGCAAAAAGTTCAACATCCAGATTTTAATAAAGAGGAGATACTATTATATAAAATTGATAGTACAGATGGTAGTTTTATGTTAAATCACAAAACAGATGATATAATTGATGCAGAGGTATTAGAAAATGACTAGAAAACAGCAAGAATTTTATAGAATCATGGCAAATCAGATTGTTGATTATAATGAAGATTTTCATAAAGAGTTTACAATAAAAAGAATTGAACAAATTTCAGATGATAAACTAAAATATCTACTTGAAGATTTAAATACAGATAAAGATAAAATTGGTAGTAAGAAAGGTTATATGACCTATGTGAAATTTGTACATTATGCTGATAAAATTATTGAAGATAATATAAGTAACAATACTATACCATATAAATCAAAAGTTGAAGAGCTATATAAAAAAAGAGATATTCTAATAGATACTATCTCTAAACAAGCCCCAACAATTGCAAAAAAAAATGAACTAATAGCAAATCTAGAAAATAAACTTATTATGTTTAAAGACAACGGCAAAAATATGTTAGATGAGATAGATTATTTTATCATTGACCAATTTGGATTTTATAACTTTTTTGATGAAAATAAAAACTATATGATTAAAGAGAGCATAGATAAGTATCTAAAACTCTACACCTCGCAAAAGATGCTATCTAATCAAACTAAATTGATTGGATAGTTATAAATCAGTGTACAGCCTCTTTTATAGCATTTATATAGCTTAGACTTGATAAGTTATTATCTTTTTTATATGCTATATCAAAAGCTGTTCCATGATCTACAGATACTCTTTTAATTGGTAGATTTAGAGATACATTTATACTTTGGTCAAAATATAGAGCTTTTAGAGGTGCTAAACCCTGGTCGTGATACATTGCGATAAAATAGTTATAATTTTTTCTTGTGTTTGGTGTAAATGCAATATCCGGAACAAGAAGTTCAAACTTGGAGTTTAAAATTTTATTTGCTTTTTTTATAGCTTTTTTTATTTTAATCTCTTCATTACCCAAAACACCATTATCTCCTGCATGTGGGTTTAATCCCAATACACCTATTGGCTTACCGTTTGCATCTATACAGTTATAAAAATCTATAAAAAAGTTTAAAAGTTTTTTTGTTTTTATTTGTGCAGGTACTTTTTTTAAAGGTATATGTTCAGTATAAAGTGCTACAAACATATCTTGGCACCCTAGCATCATAATTGCATCTTTTTTAAAAACATCTCTTAACATATCAGTATGACCAACATAATTTATCCCGGCTTTTTCCCAAGACTCTTTGTTTACAGGGAGTGTACAGATTGCATCTACTTTTTTATCTTTTGCTAAATTAATAGCAGAGATAAAAGAATCATAAGAAAACCTACCAGAGTCTTTTGAAACAACACCTGGTTTGATCTTTGTTTTATTATACTTACCATATATTTTAAAACTTTTAGGGATAGCTAGTCCTAGTTTTTCACTAGCTTTTTTTAGAGTTTTTTTATCTATACAATATATAGGATCACATAACTTTTTTATCTTTTTATGATTTTCTATAGCAAGTTGAAGCCCTACCCCATTTATATCACCGATGCTAATTGCTATTTTTTTAAGTTTCATTACTTAACCAAATCCTTCATATCAAGTATCGCTTTTTCTAACCCTGTAAATACACTACGAGCTATTATACTTTGACCTATATTTAACTCTTCTATTTGTTTTATATTAGTTATATAGTTTACATTTTGATAGTTTAGTCCGTGACCAGCTGCTACTCGTAGGCTAAGTTTTTTTGCTAACTTTGATGACTGTTTTATAACTTTTACTGATTTTTTAAGTTTTTTTGCTAACTCTTCTCTTGAAACTTCTAACTCTTTTATACTATGGTGAGTTTTTTCTAGTCCACTATAAAGCATTGCAAAGATATTTGCAAATGTTCCTGTATGAAGCTCTATCCACTCTACATTTAACTCTTTTGATAGTTTTATCATCTCTTTACATGGGTCTATAAATAAAGATACCTCTATCTCATTTTTATGAAGTCTTTTTATAGTTTTTTCTATCTGCTTATAGTTTGATGCTATATCAAGTCCACCTTCTGTTGTAACCTCTGCCCTATTTTCAGGTACAAGTGTCACTCTATGAGGTTTAAGCTTACAAACTATATCTATAATCTCATCATTTATACTACACTCAAGATTTACAGGCAATGGTGATAGTTTTATAATATTTATTGCATCTTCATCATGTATATGTCTTCTATCCTCTCTTAGATGAATTGTAATCTGGTTGGCACCTGCTAATTTACATATACCCAAGGCATCTAGTGGACTTGGGTCATTTATCTTTCTTGCTTCTCTTAAAACTGCGATATGGTCGATATTTACACCTAATAGCATCATAATTCCTTATTTATTTATATTGGTGTATTTTATCAAATATATTCTAAAGATAGCTCATTGTCCATATAAAATATCTCTGCATTAAAGATATTTCCCCTTTGTGATTTTAAATTGTTCAGTTGTAAGCTATCACCTTTAAAAAGTCTTTTTATTTGTCTAAAAGTCAAAAGTTTATTCATAAATCTTTCCCACACTATTTTTTCACACGCTTGACACTTATATCCACCATTTATTTTTATAACATCTCCTAAACAATCGCATTTAAACATTGTTGTAGATTTTGTTTTATCATCAAAAATAAGTTTTAATTCACCTTGTTCAATTATTGCAGTTGTATCATACAAACTGTTTGAAGATGATTTAAACCCTTTGACCATAAAGGATTCACCTTTTAAAAGTTTTTTTACCTCACGCTCTTTAAATTCTCTTCCAAAACTATGTTTCCAAACTTTTGCCTTACATTTTTCACACTCATAAAGGTTGTCAAATATTTTTATATCACCACCACACTTACATTTTGATAGTATTGTATCACTCATAAATACTCCTAGATATATTATAGTAGTAGTTTAACAAAGAAATTAAAATAATTAAGATTTAATTGCATATTGCAATGTTTTAAATATATTATTTATAAAAATTATTTTAATATCATAAGTTTATCACTTTTGATAATAGTTGTATTTTAGAAATCATTGATAATAGTGGTGGTATTC
>JAYEOQ010000216.1:0-8613 GCA_034723215.1 Campylobacterota bacterium
TAGTTAATCTAACTTTTGCAACTTTTCTTAAAGCCGAGTTAGGTTTCTTTGGTGTTGTTGTATATACTCTTGTACATACTCCTCTTCTTTGTGGACACGATTCTAAAGCTGGAGATTTTGATTTCTCTATAACTCTTTTTCGCTCTTTTCTAATCAATTGATTAATTGTAGGCATTTCTTTCCTTTATATAATTTGGTTTGAACTATGAACAGTCAATAGTTCACGCTTCTCTTTTTAAAACAACAAAACTGCTATTTTAGATACTACCTAATCTCGAAAAGGATATTTTTCCGAAAAAAGTTATGGATTATAGTTAAGTTTTGCTTAAAGTATTATGAGATTAAAAATATTAATTTATACAGTACTGTTTTTTATCATAATTTTAGTAAAATAGTAGATATTTATATTACTGGAGAATATTTGAAAAAAAGAGAAATTGATAAAACACCTGCAAGGTTAGATTTTATACAAAGCAGTACTGGAGTTATTTTAGCTCTTTTTATTATGGGGCATATCCTATTTGAATCTTCTATTTTAATTTCAAATGAGATGATGTATAAAGTTACAATAATGTTTGAGGGTTACTATTTATTTGGTGAAACTTATCCTGGAATTATATCATTTTTAGCTGCTGCTATTTTTGTGATATTTATTGTCCATTCGGCAGTTGCTATTAGAAAGTTTCCTGCAAACTATAAACAGTATAAAATTATGAAAAACCATATAAATAGTATTAAACATAATGATAGTTCATTATGGATAATACAAGTTATAAGTGGATTTTTAATGTTTTTTATAGGTTCTGTGCATCTTTATATTATGATGACACAACCTAGTAATATTGGTCCATATGCAAGTTCTTATAGAGTTGTTGAACAACTTATGGGTCCATTATATTTGATACTTCTAGTATCTGTAGTCTTTCATGCTTTTATTGGTCTTTATCGTTTAGCCTTAAAGTGGGGGTTTATGGAGGGGTCAAATAGTAAAAATTCTCGTGCTAGGTTTAAAATGATTATGAAAATTCTAATTGTTATTTATATAACTTTAGGGACATTTTCATTGCTTAAGTATACATATATAGGTTTTACCCATGATTTTAGTGATGGTGTAAAATATAGATCAGAAACTATAAATATAAAAGGACATTAGATGAAGATTATATACACAGATGTTCTAATAATTGGTGGAGGACTTGCAGGTTTAAGAGTTGCTACAGGGGTTAAAGATAGAGGTCATGATGCTGTTGTATTAACACTTGTGCCACCTAAGCGTTCACATTCATCTGCTGCCCAAGGTGGTATGCAAGCTAGTTTAGCAAATTCTAAAATGGGTGAAGGTGATAATGAAGATGTACATTTTAGTGATACAATTAAAGGGAGTGATTGGGGAGCTGACCAAGAGGTAGCAAGAATGTTTGTACATTGTGCACCAAAAGCGATTCGTGAACTTGCACATTGGGGAGTACCTTGGAGTAGAGTTAAAAAAGGTGAACACAATGCAATTATCAATGCTAAAAAAGTAACTATAACTGAAAATGATGAAGCACATGGACTTATAACTGCTAGAGATTTTGGTGGTACTAAAAAATGGAGAACATGCTACACCTCTGATGGAACTGGACATAGTATGTTGTTTGCAATGGACAATAAAGCACATGAGGATAAGATAGAGATACATGAAAGACTTGAAGCTATATCTCTTATTCATGAAAATGGTCGTTGTTATGGAGCGATTGCTAGAAACTTAATGAATGGTGAGTTAGTAGCTTATGTTGCAAAAGCTACAACAGTTGCAACTGGTGGTTATGGTAGAATTTATAGTGTTTCAACAAATGCAATTATTTGTCAAGGGATGGGTCAAGCATTAGCTTTAGAAACAGGAGTTGCAACTTTAGGAAATATGGAAGCTATACAGTTTCATCCAACTGCTATAGTTCCTGTAGGTATTTTGACTACAGAGGGTTGTAGAGGAGATGGTGGACTTTTACTTGATAAAGATGGTTATAGATTTATGCCAGATTATGAACCTGAAAAGAAAGAGTTAGCTTCTAGAGATGTTGTAAGTCGTAGAATGACAGAACATATGAGAAAAGGTAAAGGTGTAAAGTCCCGTTATGGAGATCATCTTTGGCTAGATATAACTATACTTGGTCGTGATCATATTGAAAAAAACCTAAGAGAGGTAAAAGAGATATGTGAAAACTTTTTAGGGATAGACCCTGCTGTTGATTGGATACCTGTAAGACCTACACAACACTACTCTATGGGTGGTATTCGTACAACATATAAAGGTGAATCACAAACTTTAAAAGGGTTATACTCTTGTGGTGAGGCTGCTTGTTGGGATATGCACGGATTTAATAGACTTGGTGGAAACTCTGTAAGTGAAACTGTTGTTGCAGGTATGTTAGTAGCTGAGTATATATCCGACTTTTGTGAATCATCACAAAGTGCTATTAGTATCCATACTGCAAATGTAGAAAAATTCTTAAAAATAGAACATGATAAACTTGAAAAACTATTAACAAATGAAAATGGTGAAGATGCTTATAAACTTCGTCGTCGTATGGAAACCATTATGATGGATAAAGTTGGAATTTTTAGAAATGGTGATGATTTAAAAGAGGCAGTTGATGAACTAGAAGAGTTACATAAACGCTCAAAAAATATAGAGGTATTTCGTTCAAAATCTCGCGCTGCAAATCCTGCACTTGTAAATGCATACAGAACACAAAAAATGTTAAAAGTAGCTCTTAGCGTTGCTTATGGTGCATATTTACGAAAAGAGAGTCGTGGGGCTCATTCAAGAGAGGATTATCCGAAAAGAGATGATGAAAATTGGTTAAAAAGAACTATTACATCTTGGGATCACTCTACTCAAACATTGCCAACAGTTACTTATGAAGATATACCTATTTGCAATATGGAACTACCTCCTGGATTTAGAGGATATGGAAAAGATTTGACACAACACCATCACGATACAAAAAGTAGACAAACCATAGTAGATACAATAAAGGAAAAATTAGAAAAAGATGGTGCGACAAGATTTGAGATACAAAATGCTTTGATGCCATATATAGATAAATTACCTAAAAAATATCAAGGTAAAAATGAAAGATTAGGGGAGAATATATGAGTTCAGAAAAAAGCCCAAGAGTTTTAAAAATAAATATACTTAGATTTGATCCAAATGATGAAAATGATTTTCCACATATAGAAACTTTTGAGATAGAGGAAGCTTATGGTATGACACTATTTGTTGTACTAAATGAGATAAGAGAACATCATGACAATGCACTTAAATTTGACTTTGTGTGTCGTGCTGGTATTTGTGGAAGTTGTTCTATGCTTGTAAATGGTAAACCAACACTTGCTTGTAGAACTTTAACCTCTAAACTGCCACAAACAATTACACTTGCACCTCTTCCTCTATTTGAACTAATTGGTGACCTATCTATTTATAGTGGAAAATGGATGAGGGGATTAAATGAAAGACTTGAAACTTGGATACATGATAAAGAGGTGAAACTAAATGTAGATAAGTTAGAAGAGAAAATGGAACCTGAACTTGCCGATGAGATTTATGAACTAGATCGTTGTGTAGAGTGTGGATGTTGTGTTGCAGGGTGTGGAACTATTCAAATGAGACCAGATTTTGTAGGTGCAGTTGGACTTAATAAAATTGCTCGTTATCACTTGGACCCTAGAGATAAAAGAGATGATGATGAGTATTATGAATTAATAGGTAATGAGGATGGTGTTTTTGGATGTATGACACTTTTGGGTTGTGAAGATGTTTGTCCAAAAGATCTACCACTTCAAAGTAAAATAGCTTACCTTAGAAGAATTATGGTAAAAAATATATTATAAAATTACTATTATCTTATAGGTAAAACTTTAAAATATTATGTTACAATTTGTTTACAAATAAAGATTTCACAAAAAAGGTTATTAAGATGGGTACAAATACTGGCGTAGGGATAAGTCATCACAGAAATCCAAAATTAGCAGCAAAAGAGGCTCTTCAAAATGCACTTTCAGATGGTCAAATTATTGATAACCCTGACTTTGTATTTATGTTTGCAACTGTAGGATACAATCAACAACAACTTGTTGATACAATTGCGCAACTAACAAACAATGCACCACTTGCAGGATGTTCAGGAGAGGGAGTAATTGCTCAAAAAGTAGCTGATGAAAGTAATTTTTCTGTTGTAGTTATGGCAATAAAATCTGATGAGATAAGATTTAACAATGCCTTATCAGTTGGACTAAAAAAATCTTCACACAGTGTTGGAGAATCTATAGCAAAAGATTTAAAAAAGAGTATAAGTGATGATACACTTGGAGTAATCACATTTTCAGATGGATTAACATTTAACTTTAATAAATTTCTTGATGGATTAGAGAGTGGATTAAATGGTCAAAATAGTTTACCTGTATTTGGTGGAACTTCAGCAGATAACTGGGAGATGAAACAAACTTTTCAATACTACAATGATAAAGTTGTGTCAGATGGAACGGTGGCAGTTCTTATGAGTGGTTCACTTAAAATGGCTTGGGCTGTAAATCATGGTTGTGTACCAATAGGAACTCAAAGAAAAATAACAAAATGTGATGGTAATATTATCTATGAGATTGATAATCAACCTGTATTGGATATATTAAAAGAGTATCTTTTAGAGGATGAGATAGATAATTGGAACAGTACAGTTGTAAATTTAAGTTGGGGATTTAAAGCTCCAAATACTCTAACAGATCAATATGATGAATATATTGTACGATTTATGCCAGCCAAAGATGATAAAACTGGTTCTATTACTATCCCTACTGAGGTTGTTGAGGGTACAGATATTTGGATGACAAGAAGAGATCAAAGTAAAATATCTGATGGCATAGATAAAATTGCAAATAGTATTAAATCCCAAATAAAAGAAAATAAACCTAAAATGGTTTTCAATTTTGATTGTGCAGGTAGAGGGAAAATGATCTTTAGAGAACAGCAAAAACTAGAGCTGTTGAACTCTTTACAAAATAAAATAGGAAATGATATACCATGGATAGGTTTATATACATATGGGGAGATAGGACCTGTTTCAAAAGTAAATAACTTTCATAATTATACATTAGTTTTATTGGCAGTATATTAATGAATCAAGAGAAAAGTTTAGAGAAAAGTGAACTTGATATTGCTAAAGAGCAGATATCAAAGCTTTCAACTCAGGTAAAAAGGTTAACCAAAACTGAAAGTGCATTGTATGATGCTCAAGAGATGCTAGATAAACAGATTAAAATATATAGTGAACTTTATGAACTAGGAAAAAGATTAAGTTTAACACATGATTTAAAAGAGATATTAGACAGTGCTGTACACTTTGTACTTTATGAACTAGACTTTGAGAGATCTTTAATATTTATTTATGATGAGGAAAGTTTAGAATTTAAACTAAATTCATTTGATGGGTATTATGAAGCAGAAGAAACAGATAGTTTCGAAAATTTCGTGATCTCATTAGAGGATAATTTTATTCAAACTGTTATTAATTCAGATTCTAATATTATTTATAAACCTTCTGTAAATAATGATCTTTTAGGTAACTTTGCATCAAAAATATTCTTAGATGAGTATATTGTATATATTTTAGGAAACAAAACTAAACTACTTGGTTTAATGGTTGTTGGTAATAGTGCCCAAAACTGTGAATATCAAACAAGAGTAGAGGAAAAAAACTATTTTATAGTGGGTCTTAATAATTTAATAAGCCAGATAACAAACGCAATCAATAATGTTTATTTTTATACTGAATTAGAAAAAGAGAAAGTAATATTAGAAGATAAAGTTGCAGATGCAGTTATAACTAATAGAAAAAAAGACAAACAAATATATGAACAATCAAAAATGGCATCTATGGGTGATATGATAGGAAATATTGCACATCAATGGAGACAGCCACTAAGTGCAATAACTGCAACTGCATCTTCTGTTAAACTAAGCAATGAACTTGGAATTCTTGAGACAAGTGATATTAGTAAGCAGATGGATACAATCACAAATAAAGCTAATCATCTATCTGAAACAATAAATACATTTAGAGATTTTATCAAAGAGAAAAAAGAGTTAAAAGAGGTAGTTCTACAAGATAGAATAGATAACTCAATACACATAGTTGAAGCAACTTTAAAAGACAATCATATAAGAATTATAAATGAGATAGATTATAATGAACCTATATATATTACTGTTGTTATTGGTGAATTACCTCAAGTATTAATAAATATATTAAATAATGCAAAAGATATTATGAGTGAAAAAAATATAATTGATAGATGGGTAAAAATTGCTATTTTAAAAACAGACTTAACAGTTACTATAACAATAGAGGATAATGGTGGAGGTATTCCCGAGAATATAATAGACCATATATTTGAACCATATTTTACAACAAAACATCAATCTCAAGGTACAGGGCTAGGACTCCATATGAGTCAAAAAATAATTCGTGAAAGTTTAAATGGTAAACTATATGTTGAAAACACAAAAAATGGGGCAAAATTTTATATTCAGCTACCGTTAGATTAAAATAAAGTAGTTTGAGTATACTCTTTTTTATCATTTTTTAATATACACTCTATAGTATCGTTTGAAACTTTATTTACAAAAGTTGATACCTCAACAATATCGATATTTTCATTTGGATATAGAGTAAAAAGATTGTTTAACTCTTCAAGTGTTGAGTTATTATTAAGCCAAGTTTTCCACTGTTTTTTATCTAAAATTACTGGCATTCTATCGTGTATCTGTTCAACTATACTATTTGGTTCACAGGTTATTAAAGCTACAGATAAAATTGTTTTTCCACTTTTATTATCATACCACTGGTCATATAAACCTGCACATACAAAAACATTAGATTTTGATGGTTTTATAAAATGTGGTATTTTTAACTCACCATCTTTTTTCCACTCATACCAACCGTTTATTGGGATTAAACATCTTTTTGATTTAAAAGACTCTCTAAAACTTTTCTTTTCAAAAAGTGTTTCAGATCTTGCATTTATATTTATACTTTTATTATCTCTTGCCCATGATGGTATTAATCCAAAGTGCCCGTAAGAATAAACTTTTGTATCTAATAGTATTGGGATATATGTAGTTGGTGCAATATTATATTTTGGTCTTATTACACCAACTTTATTTTTAATATAACTATATAAATCTTTTATATCTTTTCTAAAGTCACTATCATCAAAAATAGCTAATCTACCTGGCATACTATATACAGTCCTTGCATTTACCATTTACTATTACATTATTTACAATATATCCATCAAGTTTTAAATCTAAGTCATTTAAACACTCTATTTTATTACAAGAGATACATACAAAGTGTCCATGAGGTTTAAGCTTTAGTTCAAAATATCTTTTTTTATCATTTGATTCAAAAGAGTTTACAATACCCTCCTGCTCAAATTTTGTCATATTTCTATAAAATGTTGCTTTATCCATCGATATACCTGATTTTATATCCTCATAACTTAAAGGTTTTTTTGCTTCTTTTAATATCTCAAGCAAAGCCACTCTTGCTGTTGTTAACTTGATGTTTTTATTTTTTACTATATCTTCTATGCTCATAAACTATCACTTCTCTTTTTATTTACTATAAATATTATACTATTATTGTATCATATTTTTTATCTATTTAATATACTGCAATAAAGTTGCAAATCTACCTTTTTATAACTTATGTTTTAAACTTTGTTTAAAAAAAATGAGCTAGTATTATTTAATGAAAAATATATTAAAGCTATTTGTTTTAACACTTCTATTTTATAACCATCTTTTTGGATGTACTTTATGTAAACTAAAAGTTCCTATTACACAAGTTAAACTCAATGTTGATGTAAAAAAAGATTATATAACTATGGATATTAGTTGGGAATTTTCAAAAGAGTTTAGTGAAGAAGCACTATTTACATTTGATAAAAATAAAAATACTATATATGAAAAAAATGAACTAGAAGAGGTAAATAAAAGTATCTATGAATATTTAAAAAAGGATTCATACTTGACTTTTGTTAAGCTTATAGAAAAAAATAGCTCTATTAAACAAGCTGACTTTATTAAATCAACTTTTTTAAAAAGTGATTTAATATATGAAAATGAAAAGATAATTTATAACTATTCTCTAAAAAGTAATATAGAAGTTAGAGATGGAAATTTTTTATATATTAGATTTTTTGATCTTGGTGGAAATTTTGATTTTAACTTAGTTGAGTACTCTTTAAAAGGTATTAGCCCAAATAGTTTACAAAAAGAAAAAAATAGTATCAAAATTTATTTATACGACAATGTAGTTGCAAAAACTAAAAAAGAGCTACAAAATACAAAGCCTATAATAGAAAAAGAGAAAAAAGTTGAAAGTAATATATTAGATAAACTTTCTGAACTATTAACAAATTTAAAAGACTCAATCAAAGAACTTCTTAATGATATTAAATCAAACAATTCACCTATGGCTTACCTTTGGCTTTTAGTGTTTTCTTTTTTATATGGAATAATACATGCAATAGGACCTGGTCATGGAAAAAGTTTAGTTAGTGCATATT
>JAYEOQ010000217.1:0-8568 GCA_034723215.1 Campylobacterota bacterium
GTTTCCCATCTTTTAAACCTTATTTATATATTTATATCGTTTATTATTGTTGCAATTTTTCCATCTTCAAGTTCAATAGCACAATCAAATTGTACTATTTCACCCTCTTCAACTTGAGCTAATTTTTGTTTTTGATCATCTGTAATCGAGATAATATCTATAACATCATCTACTAAAATATTTACAGTATCACCTTTTTTTGTAGTAAATGCTACAATTCTTTGAATAGAGTTTGTCCATAAATCTATATCATCATCTAATGCTTCAATATTTTTAATAACTACATCAAAATGTTCATGTATCTCTGTACGGATTAACCCAACTGCTTTTTCTTTATCTTCAAGTGCTGTATCTATTACAACTCTACCTTTTTCATGAAGGTGTTTATGGTGTGGATTTATCTCTCTTTTTATTTTATCCATAAAAGTATCGTCACATTTTAAACAAGTCATAACTTCATCAAGCCAATGTCCCAACGGACAAGCGTGAGGATCTAAAGTTTTTGTAAAATCTTTTTCTTGATTTACTGATTCTTCAAGCTCTCGTACCCAATCCTCATGACCTTTTTTAATCTCTGCAATAAACTCTTGAAGCTCTTCACCCATCTCTTTATAGTGCATCATTTTTCTTAAACTTACAACTGTACCTATATGTCCTCTTATATTCATAACACCAAGTATATATTCAGGCACTTCAGGAATTTCTGTAATATCTTTTGGTCTTAAAATCTCTATAATAGATTCAACATCTATTGCAAAATACTTCTCTTTTACTACTAATAATAAATATTCCATTTTCCTATCCTTGTTGTAATTCATCAGCAGATACTGCTAAATCTTCAATATAATCACCCATCTCTGATACTGTATCTGTTATCAAAGTTGCAGCATGTTTTGACTCTTCTGTATTTTTAAGAGATTGATCTGCTGCACCTTGTATCTGTGTACTAGCAGTTAGTGCTTCCTCTATTGAAGCTTTATTTTTCTCATTTGCAACCATTAAATTATCAAATTCACCAATAATACCTTCAATATTTTTCATAGCCCTTGATGCTTCATCTTTTAAAACAGATAGAGTTATAAGTTCATTGTCTTGGTTGTTCATAGTTGTATTCCAAATAGTATCAATATTTACTATCTCTTCATCAAGATTATCCATAACATCTTGAACTTTATCCATATTGTTTCCAGCATCTTGTGCAAGACTTCTTATATCTCCACTTACAACTGCAAAACCTTTTCCACTATCTCCTGCTCTTGCTGCTTCTACACTACCACTTACAGCTAACATAGTTGTTTGTGCATTTGTATTTACAATTTTTACTAAAGTTTTATTAATCTTTTTAGCTTCTTTATCTACAAGTTTCATCTGCTTACTTGTGATTTTACCCTCACTAACACTACTTGTTGTAAAAGTATGAACCTCTGATAACTCATCATCAACTTTTTGTAGATATTCGGCTGAACTATTTAAGTACTCTAATACCTCTTGAGTATCTTTAAGTAATATATCTTGAAGATCAAGTGAATCTTGTGCAAGTACTTGATTTTGTGTTGCTTCATCTACTGTTATTTGTGATGCACTCTCTATTTGCTCTAGTGCTGTAACTGTTTGTTGCATAGATTTTTGTATCTCTTCAACTACACTAATTAACTCCTCTGCAGCTGTTGAAATCTCTTCTGCATCTTTTGCAGCATCAGTTGAATTTTTTAACTCTTCTGCTAATTCACTAAGTCCAGATGCTGCTTCTTCTGCTTCTTGTAAAGCATTTACTTGCATCTCAATTGAGTTTGTGATTTGTGCAACTGCACTAGCACTCTCTTCGGCTGCACTTGCAATTGATTCACTACCTTTATTAAAGTCTTGTGCTTTTTGGGCTAAATCTTCAAACTTTTTAACACCAACTACTGTTATATCAATAGCTGTTTGAACATCTTTCATAGTGCTTTGAATATTTGATGTGATTGATTCTCCTAAATTAGAAGAGTCAATAATAAGTGTTGCGACATCTTTTATATTATGTTCAACCTCTTCAATAGACTCTTGAATATTACTAACAACCTCTCTAATCACATCTGCATACGATGTAGAGACAGCTGCAAGTTCTCTAGTTTCAGCAGCAACAACTGCGAAACCTTTCCCTTGCTCTTTTGCTTTTGCTGCTTCAATTGCTGCATTAAGTGCTAAAAGATTTGTTTGATCTGAAATCTTAGCTATTAAACCAACAGCTTGACCAATATTATCACTAGCTTTTTTCATATCAGCACTTTTTTCCTGTACACCACTTACAGTTTGAGATGCAAGGTGCATCCTTTTTGCTGTTTCAATAACTTTTTCACCACTATCTTCTACTGATACTTTTACAGTTTGTGCAGTTGCAACTGATTCGTTTAACTCTCTCATTGTTTTTTGAATAGAGTTATTTAAAGCAGTTACAACGCTTAAACTTTGTTCAGATGCACCAGCACTTTCTTCTGCTGCTGCTGCTATTTGTTCCATTGCACTTTTTAACTCTTCAACTGCACTAACACTCTCTTGAGCTTTTCCTAAAATCTCACTTGAGGTACTATCTATTGCTTCTGAAATTTGTTGTTGTTTTGCCAATGTTCTATTTTTTCTTTTGTTTGCTGTGTCACTTCTTTTATGTGTAGATGTACTACTATGAGCCACACCACTTTTATGTTCTACGAATGCCATTACTTTTTCTCCTTAAGATTTATTAATTTTGCTGGATTTACTACAAATAGTACTTCCCCATTACCTAATAACGATGTACCTGATATAAACGGATGTTCTTTAAAGTTTGAAGATAAAGGTTTTTGGATAATATCTAGTTGATTTACAAACTCATCAACAATAAGACCAAATATATAACCATCAACTTCAATTATTACTAAAGAGTAGTTCTCTTTATTTTCTATATCTTGTGATAATAGATTATGATAAAAATTAAGTGGTATTAAATCACCTCTTAGTTTTAGCATAGGTTTTTTGTTTACATATTCAACTTCATTTTTAGGAACCTGTACAGTCTCTTTTATACTATCCATAGCTAAAGCATAGTTGTTCTCACCTAGTTTTACATGAAATACATTTGATAATGCAACACTCATAGGTAACTCTAAAGTTAATTTAGTACCAACTCCTACTTCACTTTTTAAAGATATTTTACCACCAATATCATCTATAGTTTGTCTTACAACATCCATACCAACACCACGACCAGAAAGATCACTAATTTTATCCATGGTAGAAACACCAGGATGAAATACTAACAATAGTTTCTCTTCATGTGTCATATCGTCTAGTTCATCTGGATTTACCATTTTTTTCTCTAAAGCTTTATGTACAACTTTATCTACATCTATACCTTTACCATCATCCTCAATTGAAACATATACTTTATCCCCAATTGATTTTGCTGATATTGTTATATTTCCTTCTGGATTTTTGCCAGCTTCTTCTCTTGCTTGTGGTGATTCTATACCATGATCAAGTGAATTTCTAATGATATGGATAAGTGGATCTGCTAGTTTCTCTATAATAGTTTTATCAAGTTTAGTATCTCCACCCTCTTCGTTGTAATTTATTTTTTTCTCTAAAGATTTTGATATATCTCTTATTAGTTTTGGATATCTATCAAAGATAAAAGATAGAGATAAAAGTCTCATCTCCATAACTCTCTCTTGCAAAGCAGTTGTAACTCTATTTATCTCATCATATCTAGCTAATAAGTCCCTTTTACTTGCATCAACATTTTTACTATTTAAAGCATCTGCTATATACGGTAAAGAGTTTTTTATAACCAACATCTCACCAACAATATCCATCATACTATCTATATCAGTTAGATCAATTTTTACAGTTTTGGCAAGTGGCTTTGCAGCTTTTTTCTCTTTTTGTTTATTTTCTACTTTTGCAGTTTCATTTTCTTGTATCACTTCACTTTTAATAGATTGTTCATCTTCAATTGATTCTTTTTCAAGCTCTTTTTTATCTTCTATTATTATCTCTTCTTCAACAAGCTCATCTATGTTAAGTGAAGTTATTAAACTTTCTATAAATTGATTAAGTGATGATTTATCATTACAATAGTCTAAATTAAAGTGTTGTTTTAAATTTATTTCTAGCTTTGATAATATTGATTTTACCTGCTCTATTACATTGTCATTATCAACAGAAGATAATATCTTTTTTTGTTGTGTTAATATCTCTAATAATGACTTTTCCTCTTTCTCATCTAAATTAAAGTTAAAATTATCTGATTCAATAACCTCTTTATCTTCTATATTTTCTATTATCCCTTCAGAATTATTTTCACTTTTTTCATCACTTCCAATAAGTTCAAATATATAGTTTAAGATATTTGTAATAGTAGAACACTCTAAATCATTTTGTTCAAGTAAAAATAAAACTCTTGAAAATAAAAAACCTTGAAGAGATGAAGGGTTTAGTATATCTTTGACTGCTTTTAGATTATTTTGAAGTTCACTATAATCTTCATTTTTTACATTTTTATGTAAATCATCTAAAAAATCAATAATAGACTCATTTGATTGTGGTTCTAATTCAGAATTTAAAAGTGCTTTTATACAAAGTGGATAAATTGTAACTTCATCCATAAAGTTATAAAATGCATCCTCTAGTAACTCTTGATTTACATTTACCAATGCAACAATTCTTGTAGTCCAATTTAATGGATCATCTTTTATATCTTCACTAGAGCCTAAAACTTCTGTATATATTGAGATAACATTTTCATTTTCTAATAAATATAGAGAATAAAATGGATCGTTTCCTAACTCTAAGGAATCACCACTTAAATCAATATCAATAATATAATAGTTCATATCCTCAAATTGTTTAGTTGAAAGTTCAGTAGCATCAAAAGGTAATGATTCAATATCTATATCGTTAAAGATATTTTGAAAAAAGTTTGCAAAAGCTGGTACTTCATCATCTACAATGACTAATTCAGTATCAATCCCTGTATTAACTTCCTCTTTAATATCAAGTATCTTCTCTCTAAGTTCTTTAAATTCACTTAATTTATCTTCATTTAACTCGGCTATCTCTCCACTCTCTTCAGTTGTATCAACTAACTCTGTTACTTCATCAAACATATCATATAAAGCATCTAGTAAATCACTTGTAAATATGATTTTATCATTTCTATATGCATCTAATAAATCTTCTGCAATATGAGTTGTTTGTTTAACAGAATCAAGTCCAGCTAACCCAGAACTACCTTTTAAAGTATGAGCAGCTCTAAATAATCCATTAACAGTATCTTTATCTCCCTCTTCAAGATTTTGAAGATTTTTATCTAAATAAAGAAGATTTTCCCTAGCTTCTATTAAAAACTGTTCTAATATAGGATTCATCTATAAAGTCCTATCATAATTTACTCCTTATCTATAGTCAATAAGTTTGCACTAGTGATTAACTCATCAGTACTTACTGGTTTGACTTGATATAAATTTGCCCCAGCATTGTATGCTATAGTTATATCATTTTGTTCAGCTTCTGTTGATATCATAACTATTGGGATATCAAAGCCATCATTTTCTCTTAATCTTTTTACAAATGAATAACCATCTAAAATAGGCATATTGATATCAACTAAACACATATCATATTTACACTCACTTGTTTTTTCCAAAGCTTCCATACCATTTTCAGCTTCATCTATCTCATAACCAGCACCTTGCAATATCTGCTTATGATACATTCTAACCGTAACTGAATCATCTACTACTAATATTTTTTTCATAAAACCTCCTATAATTTTGGTTTAAAAGAATTCTAATTCTTCCTCTTCAACTTCTATACCTAGTACATCATTTCTCATTTGTGTAATTGAACTCTCTAATGAATCTTCAAGATAATAAATATCAACATTATCTTTATAAACAAATACAGTTTGTAAAAATCTTGTGATGTCGTTGTTTATAAACTCCAATACTTTTAACTTTTTGTGTTGTTGATCTGTGAGTGTTTCTATCTCTAAATCATCTAAAAAGTTAGCTAACTGGTCTAAAACTTCTGTCATTTTTAACATAGCATCAAGTGTAGAAAAAATAACTACATAAGAGTGGATAATTTGCACTATATTATCTCTTACCTCTGGTATTAATCTACCCTCTAAATCAATTCTGTCTATATCATCAGAAAATTCTTCACTTAGTTGCATAAGTTCTGGTATATCATTTTTAAATGTATTCCAAATCAAACTATCATTTTTGATATCCTCCATAAAACTGTCAGCAGTTTCTATAGTATGACTTAAATTGTAATCATCCATTTTAATTTTGCCATTATCTTCAATAGATGTTTTTTCTATAGTAATATTTTGTTCAACTATTGAAGGAGTTGGTTTTAAAGCTTGAACTTTACTTTCAATTTCACTCTCTATCTCCATCACTAAGTTTTTTCTCTCCTTCTCTTTTTGTTTATAAAACTTATCAAACTCTCGTTTGTAAGTGATATTTTCAACAACTTTTAGTAGTTTGTATATTAAAGTATTTTTATCAAAAGGTTTCAATATAAATTGATCTATCCCTATATCAATAAGCTCTATCATAAATTTTGTGTCACTGTGAGCTGATAACACTACAATATGTTGATCTCTATATATATTTTTAATCTCACTAGACATTTTAATACCATCCATTTTTGGCATAGTTATATCTGTCAATATTACATCATGCTTATTTTTTTTGAAAAGTTCTAAACCCTCTTTACCATTATAAGCAAAATCAACAGAAGAAAAAAACATAGACAGCATACTTAGAAGTTCACTATTTAATTCTTTTTCATCCTCTACAATTAATAATGATAACGGACTAGCAAAGTGTTTTAACTCTCTTATAATACTCACAATATCTCCTTATATTCAAACTCTAAAAATATTGTAAATAAAATAAATGTCAAAAGTGTGTTATCTATATAAAATTTATAAAATTACTAGATTTTATAAATTATCGTTATTGTGTTAGTACTCTAAACACACTTTTAACACATCTTAATATTATATTATGAAATAAGAAGAGAAGAGGGGTGTTATTATTATGGTAGAGATTATATTTAGCTTTTTAATTATTTTATTATATATAGTGATATACAAAGTAAATAAAGAATACAAGCAAGAGAAAGCCAAAATACCTTTTTCCAAAATATTAGATACTAAAATATGGGAGTTGTGATGAGTGATAAAATAAAAAAACTAAAATACAACGCAAATAGTTTAAATTTACTTTTAGTGGAAGATGAGATAAAAGCATTAGATGAATTGAGAGATATATTAGTTAATTTATTTAATAAAGTTGATATAGCTTCAAATGGGGAGATGGGTTTGTCTGAGTATTTAAAATATTTTGATAAAACTAAATTATACTATGATATTGTAATCACAGATATAAAGATGCCAAAAATGGATGGATTTGAATTTTCTAGAAATATTTTAAGTCATAATCCAAATCAGATAATTATAGTGATCTCTGCAACCGATAGTTTTGATGAGATTATTGATTTAATAAATATAGGGATAAACTATTTTATACAAAAACCTTTTACAAAAAAAGATATGGCAGATGTATTATTAAAAGCTACAAAAGTAGCAAATCAAGATAGACTTTTAGAAAAGAAAAATGGAGAACTAAATAGATTAAATTTAAATTTAAAGTCAAAAGTAAAAGAGCAAACAGTATCACTTGAGAAGCAATTGTATTATGATATTTTAACTGGGCTTCCAAAAAGAAATAAACTAATGGAAGATATGAAAACCTACAATAAAATTGGGATCTTACTTAATAGATATAAATAATTTTGTAAATATAAATAATGTTTATGGTTTTAGAGTAGGGGATATTGTTTTAAAAGAGTTTGCAAATATTTTAAAAAAAATAGCAAAAGAGAATAGTTGTAGGCTATATTCACTTTCAGGTGATGAGTTTGTATTTGTAACTTTAGAAACAATAGTACCAGGAAAATGTATAGAAATTGCAAAGTATCTTGTGGAAAATATAGAAAAAACAGGGATAAATTTAAAAATAGATGGGGCTGATGTAAATATCTTTTTAAGTGTGACTATAGGAATATCTTATGGTGAAGAAGAGCCTCTTCTTGCTGCTGATATGGCTTTGAAATATGCTGTAAAAAAACGACTCCCTTATATGTTATATACAAAAGAGCTTCATATAGAGAAAGATTTTAGTGATCATATAAGATGGACAAAAACTATACTAGATGCTATAAAAGAGGATAGAGTGTATCCGTTTTTTCAACCAATAGTTTATGAAGAAACTAAAGTAAAATATGAGTGTTTGATAAGAATAATAGAGGATGATAAGGTTATATCACCTTTTTTCTTTTTAGATATAGCAAAAAAGATAAGATACTACACAACATTAACAAAGATTATGATAGAGAAGTCATTTAAAGAGTTTGAAAAAAGGGAAAATGAGTTCTCTATAAACTTCTCTTTTGAGGATATTTTAGATGAGAGTGTTGTAAGCTTTTTAATAGAAAATATTAAAAAGTATAAAATAAACAAAAAATTGATTATAG
>JAYEOQ010000218.1:0-1598 GCA_034723215.1 Campylobacterota bacterium
AAAGAGCAAAAGAGGGTGGAGGACCAAGAGGTGGTCGAGGTGGAAACCGAAATAGAAACAGAAACAGATCAGGTGGTTCAAGAGACAGAAATAGATCTGGTGGAAACAGAGATAGAAACAGAAGTGGTGGAAACAGAGATAGAAATAGATCTGGTGGAAATAGAGATAGAGGATAATATTTAAAATGACTTTACAAAAAAAAGCAACAGTAGTTTCAAGTAGTGTAGCTGCATTTTTAACATTGATTAAACTTGCAATTGGTATTGCAAGTGGTTCAGTTGCTGTTTTAGCATCTGCTATAGATTCTATACTAGATATGTTTGTATCGTTATTTAATTATTTTGCTATCTCTAATTCAGAGAAACCAGCAGATGAAACATTTAATTATGGTAGAGGTAAGATAGAAGCATTAGCTTCAGTTATAGAGGGTGTGATTATTACTATGTCAGGCCTTTTCTTACTCTATACTGCAATAAAAAAATATTACACGGGTGAGGTGTCTGAGTACTTAGATACTTCACTTATAGTTATGGTAATATCTCTTTTTATAACTATTGGACTTGTTGCATATTTAAATGCAGTAGCTAAAAAAACAAACAATATGGTTATAAAAGCAGATGCATTACACTACAAAACTGATGTTTGGGTAAATGCGGCAGTTCTAGTATCTTTAGTTGCTGTTTATGTAACAGGATATGAGATTGTTGATGTTCTTGTTGGTGCTGGAATATCAATATTTATTATATATAGTGCTTATGAACTTATTGAAGATGGTGTATTAGTTTTACTTGATAGAGCTTTAGATGAAGAAACTACACATAAAATTATAGAGATAATCGAATCAGATAAAGATGTAAATGATTATCATTTTTTAAAAACAAGAACAGCCGCTCATGATAACTTTGTAGATGTTCATTTAGTCTTTGATTGTCTTATAACACTTATGGCAGCACATAGAATAGCTGATAAAATAGAAGAAAAAATCGAAAAACTTGATAGTTCCAAAAATTGGATTATAAATATTCATATGGATCCGTATGATGACTCAGATATTAATAATGAAGAAAAGTGTATAATCTAAAGAATTAATTTTAAAAAATAAAAAGGTATTAAAATATTATGATTTCGTGGATGCAAAGACATAAAAAATGGTTAATAGTTACTATATGGATAAGTACAATAGCGTTTGTAGGAGCTGGTTTTGTAGGTTGGGGTAGCTATGATTATAGTAAGTCTAACAGTACAGTTGCGATAGTAGGAGATAGAGAAGTTCCTTTATCAGATTTGCAAAATGAGTATAGTTCACTTTATTCGCAATATCAAGAGATGTTTGGTGAAAGTTTTAACAAAGAGTTAGCAGAACAACTAAAGCTTGAAGATGCTGCATTGCAAAGAGTTATACAAAAATATTTACTTATAAATTACGCTTCTGACTTAGGACTTGCTACAACTGATAAAGAGATTGCTAAAGAGTTAGTAAAGATTAGTGCATTTTTTAAAGATGGAAAGTTTGATAAAAATACTTATGTAAATGTTTTAAAACAAAATAGAAGAACAAGCAAAGAGTTTGAAGCACAATTAAAGCAAGACCTACTTAT
>JAYEOQ010000219.1:0-1596 GCA_034723215.1 Campylobacterota bacterium
TAAAATCTATAAACCACTCTTTAAAAATAGTTTGTGCCGTAATTTCTAAAGTTTTATTTTGCTCTTTTAAAAGTTCTATTTTATTATCAAAAGAAGACAGTATATTTGCTATTGCTTTTTGTTCCGCTATTTTTGGTATTTTTATTTTAATATTAGAAAAATCTGATTTATTTAAAAGTGGCATTGTTGAACCGCTTCCAGCTAACCTTTTCAACAATCTATATGATGCTTTAAGTTTGTAAAAAATAAAATCTTTATCATAATTATTATTAACTACAATTGAATTAATTTGTTGATTTGTTAAAGCAATATTTTTATTCATAATTACTTTTCCCATATCTGAACCAATACAAGTAACAATTATTGATTCTTCATCCAAAATCATATTTTTAAATCTATCTTTACCATCATCAGATATATATCTATTAGTTTTATCAATAAATTTAATATCATCTTTAATGTCTGTTGGTGTAATAAAATTATATTTAGTACCCCAATCATTTACATTATTTTTTGATGGTGTTTTACCAGTAATTATTTTTCCTGTTTCAGATAAACTTATTTCATCCCACCCATTAGGTAACCCACTCATATAACAAAACCTATTTTAGATAATTGTTCTTTTATATCATCATCAAGAACTTTTTCTTGTTTTATCTGATCTGAAAGTAAATTGGTTAAATTATTCATCTTATCTTCAAAAGATTCTCCATCATCCTCTTCATCTGCAATACCAACATATCGCCCAGGAGTTAAAACAAAGTTGTGATTTTTCATATCTTCCATATTGGCAGATTTACAGAATCCATTTATATCTTCATAATTATTGTCTGTTCTCCAATTTAGATAAGTTTGTTCTATAAGTTCCATCTCATCATCAGTAAAATCTCTATGAACTCTTGTCTTCATATATCCCATATCAGAAGCATCAATAAAAAGAGTTTTATTATCAGTTACCTCTCTACCTCTTCTAAGTATCCAAATTGTTGCAGGTATTCCAGTATTATAAAAAAGCTGTTTTGGTAATGCGATGATACATTCTACTAAATTATCTCTAACTATTTTCTCCCTTATAAGTCCCTCTCCACTTGTCATAGAACTTAAACTACCATTTGATAAAACTGTAGCCATCACTCCATCAGTAGCTAAATGATAAATCATATGTTGCATCCAAGCAAAATTTGCATTTCCATTTGGTGGAGTTCCATATTTTTTCCATCTACCATCTTCTGCTAGTATATCAGCTCCCCATTCTGATTGGTTAAATGGTGGATTTGCTAAGATATAGTTGGCTTTTAAGTCTGGATGGGCATCTTTTAAAAATGTTCCCTCCGTATTCCAAGCTACAAACTTAGAATTTATATTTCTAATCGCAAGATTCATTTTAGATAGTTTCCAAGTAGTTTGGTTTGACTCTTGTCCATAGATAGTTATATCCTGTACATTTCCACCTAAAGTATTTTCGATAAACTTTTCACTCATCACAAACATACCACCACTACCACAAGCAGGGTCATAAACTCTACCTTTTTCAGGTCGTATCATTTTAACCATAAGTTCAACTATAGATTTTGGAGTATAAAACTGACCACCTTT
>JAYEOQ010000220.1:0-8437 GCA_034723215.1 Campylobacterota bacterium
TTATTTTATTAAAGGTTATATAATGAATGAAAAAATATTAGAAGAGGATGCTTTTTTGGTTAGTGAAACTGATGAAAAAGGTATTATTACTTTTGCAAATGAAGATTTTTGTAAAATGGCAGGGTATGAACTTAGTGAACTTTTAGGTCAGCCTCATAATATAATAAGGCATTTAGATATGCCAAAAATTGCTTTTAAAACTTTGTGGGATACTATTACTAAAGGTGAAGTTTGGACAGGTTTTGTAAAAAATCTTGCAAAATGTGGTAGTTATTACTGGGTATTTGCTACAGTTTACCCTTTTGTGTCATGTGGTGGGAAAAAAGGTTATCTATCTTGTAGAAGAAAACCGACAAAAGAGGAGATAGATACTCATGAAGCTTTGTATAAGCAGTGGAAAAGGGAAGAATAGATTAAAATTCTACCCTTTTGTATTTTAGTATTTATAATCTAAAGATGGCTGTATCATCTCAAATTTTTTTTGTATATCTTGAATCTCTTTTTTTATAGTAGAGATATCAAATCTCTCTATAGGTTTTAGTTTAGGATAGTTTTCAATTTGCTTATTAAAATTTTCTACTAACTGATCTAGGTTTTTACCTGTAATTGTTGGGATGTTATATTTATCTAATAGCTCTAAATTTTCAATACTATCCTTATCTCCTCTTTTAAAGAAAATAGGAAAGTTACCACTTGCTAATGATTCTAAACAGCTATTTATAGATGCTGTTAGGAGATATTTTGTGGATTTTATAGTATCTATATACTCTTCCTCTTCAATAATTTCATTAAAAAATGGTTTTAATTTATCTTCATTACCCAGAAAAAAGTAGTGACCTAACAGTAGTGGTAACTCTTGTTTTGAAGAGCTACTACAAAAATCTAAAAACCAGTTAGCATAGTCATCATCAGCAAAAAATATAGCTTTTTCATTTTTAAGATCTAAATCATTAATGAAAACTTCATCAACAATATCAAAAGGTATATCTGAACCAATTTTATATAGATATGAACAAAACTCTTTCATATGCCCAGTCATAGTATCACTAGCTTCTCCACTATCATCATAGATAAGTATATCTCGTCTCTCCATTACATGAGGAAGATTTCCAATCACATCTATTCCAACACCTTTATCAACCCCTAGCTCACTTTTTGCAAATGTTGCAGCTCTATAGTCTGCTGTACATAATATAGGACTAGTCTCCTTTAGCATATTGTATATGGCACTAGCTCTTCTTACATTTTCTAAACCAAAACTATGTCCACTTTTTGCGTAAATATATAACTGCATATCTTTTCCCTTTCTGGCACTAAATGCCGATACTACTAAACTTTAAAAAGTTTATGTAGTATTTTTTACTTTAAAAAGTAAATTATTAATTTGTAACCAACTCCAGCTGATAGGATTGTACCTACAACATTTAAAACAATATTTAAAATACCATACCAAAATGCACTATTAAGTAACATATAACTTTCAATAGCAAAAGTAGAATAGGTGGTTAATGCACCTAAAAAACCAGTAATTAAAAAACCTTTTACTATATCTGATGGTGTAAAATGTAAAAATAAGCCAATTAATATACCAATAAAAAAACTACCAATAATATTTACAGCTAAAGTAGCAATAGGAAGTTGATGTGGAAAATATTTTAAAACTTGAACCCCCACATAAAATCTAGTAGTTGCACCTAAAAAACCACCAGTTCCTACGGCTAAAACAGTACTTAGATTAAAGGTCACTATTTAACTCTTTTTTTAAAGTTTCTTTCATAAGCTCTTCAGTTTCTTCATACCAGTTTGTAGCTTTATCAGCTTTTACAGATGGTAGATAAATAACTTTAACTACACCTGAACGCTGTTTAAGATTTTGTGAATCTAAAATATCTCTGGTACCAATTAGAACTATAGGTTGTACTGTTAAATTATATTTATTTGCAATCATTTTAGCACCAGCTTTAAATTTACCCATATCTATACCATTTGATCTTGTACCTTCAGGGAAAATAGCAATTGGTCTATTTTTTGATAATCTATCTTTTGTCTCTTTTATAAGTTTAACTAAACTACTTTTACTTTCTCTCTCAACAATAATCATATCAGGGGCTTTTAGTATATGTCCAAACCAAGGGATATTTGCTATCTCTTTTTTTGCAACCCAAGATAGATCTCTAGGGTGTAAGTATTCAAAAATGATTATATCTAAGAGTGATTGATGATTTATAACAATCATATCAGCTGATTTATCAACTTCCCCTTTTATCTCAAGAGTGATACCTAGTAGCTTCATCTGTATAGAACCCCATACTCTTCTTATTGCTCTATTGTTACTTCTAAATAGATACATAAGTATTATTGTAATAGTAATGCTTAGTGCCATCTGTATAAGTGTAAATATTCCTCTTAATCTAGCTATCATCTCTTATCCATCCTATGTTTTTATTCTTAAAAAGTACTTTTATATATTTATCTTTTTTATTTATAACCTCTACTAGCTCTTGTTTATCTAAAACTTTATATATTGTAGAATATGTAGTTGGTAGTATATATATTTTTGTCTTTGCATCCACTATTATCTTTTTATTTGGAATAAAAAGATAAGCAATAATAGATATTAAAATAGAGATAATAAAAAGGTATCTATTTTTTTTAGTTATTATAAATAGAATTATTATAATAATCAATAAAAAAACTACACTATATTGTTTATATATTAAAATGTTACTATCGTAAGGGTTAAGATCAGTTTGCGTACTAACTAACTCCTCCTCCAAACTAATAGGTAGATTTATCATTATAAAATCTTTTAAAATAGTATTGTAGTATGTAAACTTTATCTCTTTTGTATGACTTGGTATCATCACATAGTAATATAAATTTTGCAGTGGAGGAGTATCTGTTAAGCTCTTTATCCCTTGCTCTTCAAAATTATTTAATCTTATATCCTCAAGGTTACTGTTAGTTGCTTCAATATTTATAGTACTTAATAGCATACTATTTGAGTATTGTTTTGTTTTAATTGTATTTATCTCTAAATTTGATGCAATAATTTTAGAAAATAGATTTTGATTTACTGCTATTTTTTCAAATTTTATATTTGGTGGTTTTATAGATATAAAGTCAATGATTCTATTGTCTTTTAGTAGTGCTATTGTTATATTTGGCAATATAAACTGTTCACCCTTACTTTTAAATGTGATATTTGAGATATAGATATTTTCTGTATCTTTACTCCAGATAGGTTCAATCTCAGGTATATCTATGTTTTCTTGGCTGTTAAAAGTTGTTATGATTTTATCATAGTTTTCATATGGTTTTAAGATTGTTGCTTTTAAAACAATCTCAAACTTCTGTCCAGTAAAAACTCTTTTAGGGTAAGATATATATTCAAGATATATATCTTTTGATTTAACATTATCAGCTTCTAAAAATATTGCAAAAACAATATTAATAAGTAGGAAAAATTTTACACCATATCTCATATTTTCCTACTTTTCAAAATTTATTTGAAAAAACCTTGAAGCATTTTTACTCCATCGTCACAACCAAGTAATGTTTCCATAGCTCGTTCTGGATGAGGCATAAGTCCAAATACATTTTTCTCTTTATTACAAATACCAGCTATCTGTTCTACGCTACCATTTAAAACTTGATTTACGCCAGTTTTATCACAGTATTGAAGTAATATTTGCCCATTTTGTTTTAACTCTGCAAGTCCTGCATCATCTATAAAATAACTACCATCATGGTGAGCTACAGGGATATTTACAATATCACCATTGTTTAGTTCACCTAAAAAAGTGTTCTCATTGTTTACAACTTTTAGGTGATGATGTTTTGATATAAAGTGCAGGTTGTCATTTCTTTTTAAAGCACCTGGTAAAAGTCCAGTTTCTGTTAAAATTTGAAAACCATTACAGATACCTAAAACTTTTCCACCATCTGCTGCATAAGCTTTAACCGCATCCATAATTGGAGCAAATTTAGCTAATGCACCACTTCTTAGATAATCACCATAAGAAAATCCACCTGGAGCTACAACTAAATCTGTATCTTCAGGTAATTTAGTAGCTTCATGCCAAATAATCTCAACTTTAGCACCAAGCTTTTCAAATGCATATTTTGTATCATACTCACAGTTAGTACCTGGAAATTGTAATACTGTAACTTTCATATTATGCTACTATTGTAATTTCGTAATCTTCAATTACAGTATTTGCTAAAAGTTGCTCACACATTTTTGTAGCTTCTTGCTTTGCTGTTGCTTCATCACTACAGTTTAGTTCCATAACGATTTGTTTACCAATTCTAACATCTTTAACAATCTCTTTAAACCCTACAGTATCAAGTGTATGATGTGCTGCTTTTCCTGCTGAGTCTAAAACACCTTTTTTAAGTCCTATATTGATTATTGCTTTCATTTATTACCCTCTATTCTCTATTATTCTGCGATTATATCTAAAACTGTCTTATAACAATTTAGACAACCTTATCTTATATGGTTTTAATATAAGCTATTTATGTAATCTTGTATGTATAGTGTCATATCCATTTAAAATTGTATTTTTAATTGAATCTGGAACATTAACCTCTAGTTTTTCTCCAGCATCTAAACTTTTTGCTTTCTCTTTCCAGCTCTCTTGTTTACCAAAATCTCTAAGAATTTGCTTATCCATTGATATATAATTACCTTTTTCAAAATCCTCAATAGCGATAAATCTTGAACTCTCTGGTGTTAAAACTTCATCACCTAGTACCCATTCTCCATTTGCATTTACAAATGCTTCAAACTTTGTATCAACAACAATGATACCATTGTCTTGTGCAAATGATGTAAACTCTTTAAATAGTTTTTCTAAGCTAGAGATAATCTCTGGGAACAGTTCTCTAACTTTTGCAGAATTTAGAGGCTCATCTTTAATACCTTTTGTAGTTGGAGTAAAAAGTGGTGTTTCAAATTTATGCCATTGTTTTAAATTCGATGATAACTCTAAGCTGTAAGGGTCATCTCCATTTTGACAAGCTTCAAATAAAGAACCAGTTAAATAGTTTCTAAAGATAAATTCAAATTGAACAACATCACCATCAACTTTAGCTTCTAACGGTTTACATAACTCCATCATTTGACATCTGCTGGCTACATTTAAAGAGCTATCTACATTTTCAGATAAAATAGCAGTTCGTATCCCTATGCTTCTAGCGAATTCCGCTCCATCATTTGAGATAGAAGTTTGTGAAATACCTTTTCCATCAATTTCAAGATTTAATGGTATATCAAATACAGAACACCTATCACTTCTCACTAAAAGTACTTTTGGGTCATCTCCTGGACAAGTATAAAGGTCTGCATTTTTACCAATATAAAATAGGTTGTAACCCAAATCTTCTAACTCAGATATACCTTTTTGAGTTGTTGTTTTTTTTGACTCTGGCCAAAGCCCAAGTTCCGTAATCTTGTTTATTTTCATAATATTATCCCTTTTATTTATTTACACATAATCATTAATGATTTTAATATATTAATACCAGAGTTTAGTTGATTATCTTCTAGTATCTGTTTATCAGTTATGATTGTTTTATCTTCAAGCTCTTTTTTTGAGTTATCATCATCTTTCTTTGAGATACCAGTTTTTGAAAGCTCACCTTCTAAATGTTTTCTCATATTTGATTCTTTTAATTTAAAAGCAGACTCCTCTTCAGCTAAAACTTTCCCTGCAAAAACATTAATATCAGGAATTATCCCTTTTGCTTGAATTGTTCTTCCACTTGGCAAGTAATATTTTGCAATTGTTAGTTTAATAGCTTCGCTACCATCATCAACAATAGGGATAACTCTTTGAACACTACCTTTTCCAAAAGTATTTTCACCTATTATAATTGCTCTTTTTAAATCTTGTAATGCACCACTTACAATCTCACTCGCACTGGCACTTCCCCCATTTACAAGAACAACCATAGGTACATCAGTAAGAGTTGTTAAAGAGGTTGCATTAAACTCCTCATCATCCTTATTATCTTTACCTTTTTGAGAAACTATAACACCTTTATCTACAAATAGGTCTACGGTTTCTATTGCTTGTCCTAATTGACCACCAGGATTATTTCTAAGATCTAGTATAATAGCTTTTGTTTTTGATTTATGCTTTTTAATATATTTTTCTAACTCTACTGATATTTTCATATCCATAAATGAAGCAACTCTTAAATACAAGATATCTTCACCTATAGTTTTTGCATAAACTGATTGGATTTTAATAATATCTCTTACAATATGAATTTTAATTGGCTCTAACTCACCTTTTCTTACTATTGTAATATCAATAGGTGTTCCCACTTTACCTCTCATAATATCAACAGCATCTGATAAACTCATATTTAAAGTTGATTCATCATTTATCTTTAAAATAATATCACCAGCTTTAACACCAGCTTCAAAAGCTGGAGTATCATCAATAGGAGAGATGATAGTTAATGCACCTTCTCTTTTTCCTATAACGATTCCAAGTCCACCAAATTCACCTTTTGATTCAACTTTCATCTCTTGGTATGCTTCTTTGTTTAACATTGAAGAGTGAGCGTCTAGTTCATGTAAAAGACCGTTTATAGATTTATCTACAATTTTACTTAGGTTTATATCATCAACATATAGTAATTCAACTGCTGCAATTACTTTTTGTAGTTTTGTGTAGGATTCTAATCTAGTTGGCTCTTTTTGTTCCTCATTTTTTGAGTCAGATTTAATATCTTGTGCTAATAATGTGTTTGCTAGAATAATTGATAAGAATAATGCTAATAATTGTTTCATATTTATATACCTTTATATATTTTAAAAGATTATATCTAAAAAGAAATATAATAAATATTATATATGATTAATTGTAAATTTGATTTAGAATAGTTCTTAATATTGAAATATTAAAATGTTGTGATACTATAGTAAAAAACAACACAATAATCACACACTTTTCAGATAACTTTAGTACAATATATAAGAAAAAAAGATATGGAGATAAAAATTGGAAAAAGAGATAGAGAGTATACAGAAGTTTTATAACTTGATAATAGAGTTTTTTGTTAATTATAGTTTTCAAATAATAGGTGCAATTATTATCACAATAATTGGTGTGATGGTTGCTAGAAAAGTGGCTCTTTATGTAGAGAAGTTTTGTCATTCTAAAGATATGGATGTAACTCTAACAGGCTTTATCTCTGCTACTGTTAAAGTGATAATTATAGCTGGAACTTTGATTATTGCTGTTGGTAAACTGGGTATCGCTATCACCCCGTTTGTAGCTGCTATTGGTGCTATGTCTTTGGGTGCTGGTTTGGCACTTCAAGGGTTGTTGTCAAACTTTGGAGCAGGTGTATCTATTATTGCTACGAGACCTTTTATAGTTGGAAATACTATTGAAATACAAGGTGTTACTGGTGTTGTAAAAGTGATAAAACTTGGATATACAGTTCTTGTAACAGAAGACAATGAAGAGATAACTATACCAAACAAACATATTGTTGGCGAGATACTTGTAAACTCATTTGAATATACTGTTGTTGAGATGAGTGTAGGGATAGATTATAGTAATGACCCTCAAAAAGCTATAGATGTTATATCTGAAGTTTTAAAAAACAATGATGGTATATCTGCTGAGTCTAAAGCACAAGTTGGTATAAAAGAGTTTGCAGATGCTTCTATAAATATAGAGTTGAGATATTGGGCTTTGACACAACAATTTAATCAAATCCAATATAAAGTAAATCTTGATATTTTTAATGCTTTAAAACAGAACAATTTAACTATCCCGTACCCAACATACAACATAATAAAACAAAACTAAAAGGTGTAAAATATGGAAAAAATATACAAATCAATAGTTTTTAAAGTATTAGCTTTTTTAATATCTTTGTATACTGTTTTTGGATTTGTATTATTGCCATATTTGATACAAACAAATTTTACAAAAACAGTTAAATCTTTTACAAGTGCAAATGGTTATATGGAAAAGATTTATATCAATCCATATACTTTTGAAGTTGAGATCTCAAATCTACTAATACAAGATGATAAAAATAAAACACTTCTATATTTTAGTAAATTTAGTTTTGATTTTAAATTTTATAGTTTATTTACGAAGAGAATCGTTGTCGATACAATCTATCTAAAAGATTTAAAATCAAATATAATTTTAGACAAAAATAAGATTTTTAATTTTCAATATATTATTGATTTTATTAGTAAAAACAGTGAAATAGAATCAAAAGCAAACAGTGAAACTAACTCATCAATGATTGGATTAGTTATAGAAGATATAAAACTTTTAGATAATAGAGTAGTATTTGTAGATAATTCAAAATCAACACCTTTTGAGCTAAATACAGATAAGTTTGATATAAAACTAAAACATATATCTATCTTACCAAATGGTGATGGAAGTTT
>JAYEOQ010000221.1:0-8411 GCA_034723215.1 Campylobacterota bacterium
ACATCTTTATAAAAACCTTTCTTTTTTGCTATGTAATATCCTGCAAATTGAAACTGATCTATCCATTGAAGCTGTAAAGAGACTTTATCCAATCCATTATCGCTATTTTTTATATCAGCACTTAATATACTACTTGACAACATAACTATAACAAATAGATAAAATAGCTTATTTATACTCATTAACATTTCCCTAAATTTATTTTAAAATGATTATATTAAATAGATGTGTCAAAAATGTGTTAAAACTGTGTCATAATTTTGTTTAGAATATAATATATAATATAAAATATGATATAATTAAAATATTTAGAGATTAAAATTGGAGAATTAGTAAAACTTATGATTAAAAAAATATTATTATTTCTATTTATTATTAACACTTTACTATCAAAAGAGTTAATAACACCCATCCCTTTAATTCCAGATTATGATTATAAAAAAGCTATATTAGGTGAACAACTATTTTTTGATACAAAGTTAAGTGCCAATGATACCATATCTTGTGCTAGTTGCCATTTTATTGAAGATGGGGGAGATGATAATCTACCTGTATCTTTTGGAATCGATGGTAAAAAAGGTACCAGAAATTCACCGACTGTTTTAAATTCAAGGTACAATGTTGTTCAATTTTGGGATGGAAGTGCAAAAGATTTACAAGAGCAAGCAAAAGGTCCTATCCACAACCCTGTAGAGATGGGTACAAATTTTAAAGATGTTGTTAAAAAATTAAAAAAAGATAAAGATTATCAAAATAAATTTTCCTCTTTATATAAAGATGGAATTACAGGATTAAACATAACAGATGCTATTAGTGAATTTGAAAAAACATTAACAACACCAAATTCAAGATTTGACAAGTTTTTAAGAGGGGATAAAAAAGCCTTAACCAATGATGAGCTTAGTGGATATAATACTTTTAAAGAGTATGGGTGTATATCTTGTCACAACGGAGTAAATATCGGTGGTAATTTGATGCAAAAAATTGGTGTGACAGAGGATTTTAAAACTACTGATTTTGGTAAATATCATATCACAAAAAATGAAGAGGATAAATTTTATTTCAAAGTTCCAACTTTAAGAAATATTGAATTAACTGCACCATATTTCCATGATGGAAAAACAGAAACTCTCAAAGATGCAGTTCAAAATATGGCAATACATCAAGTTGGATATCCATTAGAGGAGAAAGAGATAGAAAATATTTTAAAATTTTTAAAAACTCTTTCTGGTGACACACCAAAATTTATAAAGAATCGTAATGAAAAAATCACTAATTAGTGCGATTCTTCTATTAGTCATAATTGCTACACTAGGTATTTTTATCTATGATGCAAAAAAACAAAGAGTTAATTTCTTTTTAGTAGATAGTAGTATTGAAAAAATAGAATTACTTAATAAAGATTTTGATATATATTTAAAAAACACATTAACATATGATAACTTCGATATTATTCAAAAGAAAATAACAACTTTCAAAAATGAACTAGATAATATAAACAGAAACCAAGTACTAAAAAATATACAAAATGATAAATTGGCAAAATCTCTAAAAAACTTAAATTATATTACAGAAAATAAGTTTAATAATATTAATAAAGTTAAATCATATAGAGCAATTTTAAATAATTCATTTAGAATTATACAAAAAATTAAAAAACATATAGCAACTGATGATTTAAATAATCTATACACAACAATATTAACTATAGATAAGAACCCTGAGTTAGATATCAAAAAAGAGTTATCTCATATAGATAGTCTTATTATTAATCATACTAGCAAATATGAAAAGTATTTTTTAAAACATTCCAAAATAATACTACAATATCAACTAAATTTCATCACCATAGAGGATTCACTAAAACAACTTAACATAGATGAAAAATTAAATGAGTTTAATGATCTATATGAAAAATATTCACAAGATACTATCAACAAAGCACAACTGGCAATTGGAATATTATTTTTTTTATTAGTAATTGCTATATTGTTATATTTAATTTTTGAATATAGACTAAACTTATCAAATAAAGAGTTATCAAGGTTTAGAAATACTGTTGAAAAAAGTGATAATATTGTTGTAATTACAGATGAAAATGAGGTTATTAAATATGTAAATGAAGCATTTACAAATACAACAGGATATACACCTAAAGAGGCAATTGGTAAAAAACCAAGTATATTAAAGTCTGGAAAACAATCTAAAGAATTTTATAAAGATCTTCAAGCTACAATCCATAGTGGAAAAAAATGGAGTGGTGAGTTTATAAATATTGATAAAAATGGTGAATACTCCTATGAAAAAGCATCAATTATGCCAGTTTTAGATGAGAAAGGGGAGATAAAAGAGTTTATCTCTATTAAATTAGATATAACAAATGAAACCATAACTGCTCAACAACTAAAAGAGAAAGAGAAGCTTCTAGTTCAACAATCAAAAATGGCAGCAATGGGTGAGATGCTTGAAAATATTGCCCACCAATGGAGACAACCACTATCTCTAATCTCTACTGCAGCAACTGGACTGAAAGTGCAAAAAGAGCTTGGAGTACCAATTGGCATAGAAGATGATATAAAGTTGCTCACAAAAATCAATGATTCTGCTCAACATCTATCTGAAACTATAAATGATTTTAGAAACTTTTTTAAGATAGATAAAGATAAAACACTATTTAATATCAAAAATGCTTATTTAAAAACATTACAACTAGTTAATTCAAAATTTAAATCTTTAAGTATTGAAGTTATTGAAAATCTAGAAGATATTGAGTTAAACAGTTTAGATGGTGAGCTTGTTCAAGTAATAATGAATATACTCAATAATGCAAGAGATGTTTTAGAAACAAAACAAAATCAAAAAAGAATTATCTTTGTAGATATCTATAAAGATGAAAAAGAAAATTATGCTATTATTGAGATCAAAGATAACGCAGGTGGAATACCTGATGGTATTATAGAAAAAGTTTTTGAACCATACTTTACTACAAAACATAAATCACAAGGTACCGGCATAGGACTATATATGAGCCAAGAGATGGTTACAAAACATCTAAATGGAACTTTGGATGTAAAAAATATTACATATAAATATGAATCAATTAGCTATACAGGGGCTTTATTTACAATAAAAATACCTCTTATATAATATCTTTTATGGTAAAATACAGTTAATTTAAACAAAGGATTTATTAACTCGTGAGTAACAATAAATTTAACTATACAGATATTAGCGATGAGTGTATCAAATGTGGAAAGTGTAAAACAGTTTGTACAATTTTTAACATAAACCAAGATGAAACAACCTCTCCTAGAGGTTTTATTGATCTTCTTGGTGCATATAAAAGAGATGAACTAGAGTTAGATAAAACTGCTAAAGATATTTTTGAGAGCTGTTTTTTATGTACGAACTGTGTGGAGGTTTGTCCAAACGATCTACCTACAGATATGATAATAGAGCAAGTAAGAGGTGATATTGCTAAAAAATACGGTATAGCTTGGTACAAAAGAGCATTCTTTTTCCTTTTAAGAGATAGAAAGGTTATGGACTTTTTAGCAAAAACTGGATGGGTTTTTCAAACTTGTGGATTAAAAATAAATCATGAAAAACAAAGTTCTAAAATGAGATTAAATCTCCCTATTGAGATGATAAAAGATAGAACTTTACCTTTTGCAGATAGAAAGTCATTTTTAAACTCTTATTCGGAAAATATCTCATTTAGTAAAAACAAAGAAACTACTGAAAAATTAAAAAATAAAGTAGCTATATTTATAGGATGTATGGGTAACTATGCTTATACAAATATAGGAAAATCTTTATTAAAAATTTTAGAAAAACTTGAAATTGATGCTATGATACCAAAAAAACAGCTATGTTGTGGAGCACCTGCTTATTTTACAGGTGATTTTGATACTGTTGATTATTTGATTAAAAAAAATATTAAATATTTTGAAACATTTATTGATGATGTTGATGCTATTATTATCCCTGAAGCTACTTGTAGTGCTATGATAAATACAGACTGGGAACATTTCTTACATGATCAGCTTGATTGGAAAGAGAGAGCAGTAAAACTTAGTTCTAAAATACATATGGCTACAAAATGGCTTGAAAATAACACCACGCTGGTTAAACTATTAAAAGATAACGGTAGACAGATGGATGATATCATTACATATCACGATCCATGTCATGCTAAAAAGATGCAAGGTGTATTTAAAGAACCAAGAGCATTAATAGAACAAAATTATAAAATTGATGAGATGAGTGACCCAAATGAGTGTTGTGGTTTTGGTGGTGTTACTATGCAAAGTGAAAAATACCATTTAGCAAAACAAGTTGGTGTAAAAAAAGCAGTTATGATAAACAATACAAAAGCATCTGTTGTTAGTGCAGAGTGTAGTGCTTGTCGTATGCAAATAACAGATTCTTTAGGTAGAACAGATAGTGATATAGTATTTAAAAATCCGATTGAACTTATTGCGGATGCTTTAAACTAATATGGAGTTTTGGAACAACATATATAGCAACTTTGACCCAGTAGCTTTAAATCTAGGTTCTATAGCTGTTCATTGGTATGGTATTATGTATGCTATTGCATTATTTAGTGCAATTATGGTTGCCCATTGGATTGTAAAAAAAGACAATTTAAATATACCAAAAGATCTCCTTGATAGTTATATCTGGTGGGTTGAGATTGGTGTTATATTAGGTGCTAGAGTTGGTTATATTCTATTTTATGATTTAAATACAAGTTATTATTTAACACACCCTTGGCAAATATTCAATCCCTTTGGAGCAGATGGTACATTTGTAGGCATCTCTGGTATGAGTTACCATGGGGCATTAGCTGGGTTTATAATAGCATCACTTCTTTGGTGTAAAAAATACAAAGTAAGTTTTTGGTTTATGGTTGATATTGCAGCTTTAGCTGTTCCACTTGGTTATATTTTTGGTAGAATTGGAAACTTTGTAAATCAAGAGCTAGTAGGTCGTGCTACAGATATACCTTGGGGTATTTATGTTGATGGAGTACTTAGACATCCATCAGCACTATATGAAGCATTTTTAGAGGGTTTTGTAATATTTGTTATACTATTTGCTGTAAGAACAAAAAAACAATTTGATGGACAACTTGGGTTATTGTATGTAATATTATACTCAATAATGAGAATAATTGCAGAACTGTTTAGAGAACCAGATATTCAACTTGGATTTTTATTTGGAACATCTTGGCTAACTATGGGGATGATTATATCTTTCATATTTGCACTACTTTGTACAATAATATATGGTTTTGTATATAATTCAATAAAAAAAACTAAATAAAATCAACCCTCTATTTTATGAGGATTTTCAATATATCCCATTTTTATCGCTTCATCTTCTATCTTATTTTTTAGAAGATCAAGTCTCCATTTATGACGAGTTGCAAACTCTACAATCTCTTTCTCTCTCTCCTCTTCTGTACAAAATACAAAAATCCGTTTCATAAATAATTTTGGTATTTGTATAGCAATAAGTTGAAAGTAATTCTCTTTACAATTTCTTGAGCAAAATGCTTTACTCATAGCTATTTTCTTTTTACAAAAAGGGCAATGTGACATCTTTATTTCCTTCTATTTTATATTCTATTTTTTTACAGGGACAAGTTTATAATACTCAGCATTTGTTACATCTGCTATATACTTTGGGTCTGTATCATGTATTGCAATTATCTGTATCTCCTGACCATATAAAAGCCAACCATCTTCATTATCTTCTAATACACCCAAAGAGAACATCTCTACAATCTCATCTTTAGATACTATTTGTTCTTCCATTATTTTTCCTATTTAAAAATACTTACTATCTTAAAGTATCTATTTGGTACCCTGTTGAAGAGTTATTTCTAATTATGTTATAGTAAGTTTTATTTCTAATCTTATTTATAACATTTCTCATTGTAAAGATACTCATTTTTTTCTCTTTCCAAACTTTTTCTTTAATCTCATCATATCCAATAATCTTATCATGATTATCAAGCAACAGTTTTAATACTTGAAACTCATACTTAGTAAAAGCTATTGCGCCATCATTATTATAAAATCTTTCTCTATAATAATCATAATATACATCTTCATTTAAAAGTAATTTATCTACTCTTCTAGATTGATTTAATGCCATTATAATTGAGTATTTTAAGTCATCATAATTTACAGGACTTGAAAGTATTGAGTACGCAAAAGCATTAATACATTTAACTATATTTAAATCTGATCTGTCATCCAAAATCACAATTTTAGGTAAATGTGGTTTTTTAAATCTCAAACTTTTCATAACATCTAATGCCACTTTACAACTATAATCAACTAAAATAATATCAAAATTAGCATCATCCACATCACTAGAAGAATTAATATCTAAAAAAATCAACTCTTTGGATTCTTTTAATTTTTCTTCAAACTCTGCTTTTAACTTCTGATTATCTGTTACACACAAAACTGTTGTATTACTAAATTTTCTTAATTTCTTAATCATATATCCAACTTATACAGTTATTTTCGCTATTATATCAAAAATAATTATTTTTGTCAAAGGTTATTTTATAAAATAACTACATTAATCTAAACTAAAGGTATCTCAATTTTAAAACTTGCACCACTATAACTTTCCCCTTCATATTTATACTCGACATTTTGAACAGACACCTCTCCACTTAAATGTTTAGTAATAATAGATTCAGTCATATACAACCCTATTCCCGTACCTTGGGATTTATGTTTTGTTGTAAAGTATGGTTCAAATACTTTATCAATAATATCTTTTGGAACTCCCCCACCACTATCTTTTATCTCTAAAATTGCAACATCTCTTTTTTTATAAATATCTATAAATAACAATCTCCTTTTATCTACAGGAAGAGTTACAAGTATATCTTTTGCATTTTTTATTATATTTAGAATTGCTTGAGTTAGTTCATTTTCTAAGGCTGTTATGGTTATATCTTCTATATCTTCTACAATCTCTATTTTATTAACTTTAAATGATGCAGATAAAAGATTCATAGTTTTATCTATACTACTTTTAAGTGTAAATATAGTTTTCTCTTTATTTGGGATAAAAAAGTTTCTAAAGTCATCTATAGTTTGGGATAGATGATTTGTTTGTTCTGTAATATTATTTGCATATCTTCGTAAATCCTCATTCTCTATCTCATCCATATCTATATCTGCTATTATATTGTTTGCCCACATCGCTATTATTGCTATTGGTTGTCTCCATTGGTGGGCAATATTACCTATCATCTCCCCCATTGCTGCCATTTTTGATTGCTGGAAGAGTATATTTTGCTGTTGATCTTTCTCATTTTGCAGTTTTTGTTGCTCTTTTAATGTTTTAGATAGGTTATCATTCAATATTTTCATCGATCTGTTTTTTAAAGATATCTCCTCTATAAATTTTTTATTTATAAGATAATATAAAACTGCAGTAAATAAAATAAAAATAAACACAACATAAAACATTGTTTTCTCTTTCATCAACTCAATATCAGACATATCTATACTAGTTATTTTTTTAAAAAGTATAAAATATCCCATATCATTACCATATATATCTGGTAATCTAAATATAGTGATTAGATTATTATTTACTTTATGTTCATGGTAATCTTTATCAAAATATAAAAAATGGTCAATTGTTTTACCCTCAATAAGTCCCATATATTTCTTATTTGCATTTAAATTTGCGACATAATAATCACCAATAAATAGTTTTGTAAATGGTTTAGTAAGTTGCTTTTTATATTTTTTATCTACTAATATTACAGGCTCTATCCCTTTTTTTCTAAGTTTAACTGCAATTGAATTAAAGTGTGTTATTACCTCAAAGATACCTAAAAACTCACCATTATCATATATAGGTACCATAGATTTGAATGTCATATCAAATTTTCCTGTACTTATTGTAGACATAATTTGAGGTTTTTCTAACAGTTTTACAACATCTACCCTAACTTTAAGTAGTGAATCCCCTTTTTTATCTACCCAACTCCTATAAAAACTATTACCCTTCTTTGTAATAATTTGAAACCAAACATTTTTAAAATCACTATTTTTTCTCAATGAAGCTGAAAACTCTTTTAATTTAATTAAATCACTATTGTTGGATCTCAATGCTTCTTTTATAGTAGTATCAAGAGACAATGACATACCAATAGCAAGTGTTGCATTCCTTTTTTCATCAATTAATATTTTTGTTTGCTCTTGTAACTCTTTTGCAACTCTTTGGTACTTTTCATTTTTGAACGATTCTATTTTGCTATGTAATACTTTATTTGAAATAAACACAATTAGTATCATTATAGATAAAAAAATCAATATCAATTTTATATTTAATTTTATTTTTTTCATATCAATATCCTTTTATTT
>JAYEOQ010000222.1:0-1581 GCA_034723215.1 Campylobacterota bacterium
AGATTGAAGATGCAGATGATGCAAAAGTTGCTATAGTATTTACAGATGGATTAAATATAAATGGTGAAGTATTTTTAAAAGCATTTAATAAATATATCCCAAATATCACAGTTGCAGGTGGTTTAGCTGCTGATAATGCACTATTTGATAAAACTTATGTATTTACAGATGATGGTATTTTAAATAATTGTGCAGTTGCAGCTGTGTTGTATAATCCTGATTTGATAGTAAATACCACATTTAGTTTTGGTTGGGAAACAATTGGAAAAGAGTTTACAGTTACTAAAGCTATTGAAAATAGAGTTTATACAATAGACAATCAAACACCATTAGAACTATATAGAAAGTATTTAGGAGATAAAATAGGAGATCAACTTCCAGCTACTGGTATAGAGTTTCCATTGATTATCAATAGAGATGGTAGAAAAATAGCACGAGCAGTTGTAGCAAAAGAGGATGATGGCTCTTTAATTTTTGCAGGAAATATAAATACAGGTGATAAAGCTTGGCTAGGGTATGGAAATGTTGAACATATTTTAGATAATATTACTGATACTTTTAATGATATTGTAAGTAACAGCGTTGAATCTATCTTTATATACTCTTGTATGGCTAGAAAAAGATTGCTAGGTGATGAGATACAAACAGAGATAATGCCATTGTCAAAAATAGCTCCTGTGAGTGGATTTTTTACTTATGGTGAGTTTTATAATTGTAATAAAGTCAATTCATGTAAAAACCAACTTCTAAATCAAACTATGACAATACTTGCACTTAGTGAAGATAAAAATAAAATTAACTCAAATCAAACTATAGAGTTACCATCATTAAAGAAAAATATGCAAACAGTAGAAGCATTATCTCATCTAATAAGTCAATCTACTTTAGAACTAAATGATCTAAATGAAAATTTAGAAAAAAGAGTACACGAAGAGATAGAAAAAAATAGACAAAAAGATCAGCATATAGTGCAACAATCACGCCTAGCCCAAATGGGGGAGATGATAAGTATGATAGCTCATCAGTGGAGACAACCATTAAATGCTATAAGCTTAACATCATCAAATCTAAAGTTTAAATGTATGATGAATGATATGGATGCAAAGGTATTTGAAAAAGAGATAGATTTAATAGATGAGTACTCTCAACATCTCTCAACTACTATAGATGACTTTAGAGGTTTCTTTAAAGAAAATAAAGAGAAAGAGGAAACATCTTTAAAAGATATAGTAAATAGTACACTTGATATTGTAAAAACTTCTGTTGAAAATAAAGGTATCACTATCAATACAGATTTACAATGTGATGAGAAGTTTGAAACATATCCAAATGAGATAAAACAAGTAGTTTTAAATCTAATAAAAAATGCAGAAGACGCCCTGCAAGAAGTTGCCTTGGGTAATATTTTACTAGATAATAGTATTTGCGACAAGTCGGATTCTACTTCGTGCCATAAAAATCCAACTATAACTATACAAACATTATGTGATGAAACTAAAGATATCAAAACTATTATCATTAAAGATAATGGTGGTGGGATACCCCAAGATATAAAAGATAAAATATTTGATCCATACTTTT
>JAYEOQ010000223.1:0-7114 GCA_034723215.1 Campylobacterota bacterium
GAAGATATTACTAAAATAACAACAAAATATATTAATGATAAAAGAGATATTTTAGTTTCTATTATTGGATATACAAATATTGATAAAGAAAATGAAAATGAAAAAATATCTGATTCAAAAAATTATGCGAATATTATTGCCGATAAATTAAATAAAAAAGGTTTAGATAAAAATCTTATGATAGTAGAATATAGAGGTGGAAAAGACAATCTATATACAAATGAAACTAGCTATAGTAAAGATTTATCAAATCGTGTGATGGTAGCAATCTATGTTTTATCTCTTAAAGATAGTGATAAAGATGGTGTTTTTGATATAACTGATGAGTGTCCAGAAACACCTCTTGATAGAGTAGTTGACGATAAAGGTTGTCAATTAGATAGTGATAAAGATGGTGTTTTAGATTATAAAGATGAGTGTCCAAATACACCACAAGGATTTACTGTTAATAGTGTTGGATGCCCAACAAAGAAAGATTTAATGTTAAATTTTGATACTGCATCTTGGAAGATATTAGAAAGTTCAAATCAAATAATTGCGGAGTTTGTTGAATTTTTAAAACAAAATCCAGCTTATAATATTAAAATCATAGGACACACTGATAGTGTTGGTAAAGATAAAGCAAATTTAATATTATCTGATAAAAGAGCAGAATCTTTAAAAAGTGCTTTTATAGATCAAGGGATAGATGGTACAAAGATTACAACTCAAGGTTTAGGAGAATCATCACCAGTAGCATCAAATGATACAAAAGATGGTAGATATAAGAACCGTAGAACTGTTATAGAATTAATAGAACTAATTAAATAATATATAGAAGGTAAATAATTTGAATAATAAAACAGTTTTAGTAAAAGAGGATTCCCTTCTAGACTCCCTTGTATTATATACAAAACTATTTCATAAACCATTTACAAAGGAAGCTTTAATGGCTGGGCTTCCTGTGGTGGATTCAGATTCACCAAGCCAGCTTTTTTCAGTATCTGGTTCAAAATCTCTTTTTTCAAGAGTTGCTGCAAAAGCAGGTTTAAAATCAACTTTAATTCAAAGACCAATTAATCAGATGTTAGAGTTACAACTTCCTATAATTTTAATTTTAGCTAATGATTATACATGTATATTAGAAAGTTTTTCCTCTGATAGAAAAAAAGCAAAGATTATATATTCTGATGGAGATGGTGTAGAGGATTGGATTGATGTTGAAAAGTTAGAGAGTGAATATCTAGGTTTTGCTTTTCTACTAAAAAAAGAGTTTCAATACAGTGATAAAAGTAGTAGAACTTTACAGCTTGAACAAAAACATTGGTTTTGGACAACTTTAAATCTTTCTCGTGGAATATATAAAGATGTACTTTGGGCTTCACTACTTGTAAATATTTTTGTATTAGCAACACCTTTATTTACAATGAATGTTTATGATAGGGTGATTCCAAATAATGCCCAAGAGACATTGATGGTATTTACTATTGGTATTGTTTTCGTTTATCTTCTTGACTTTTTTCTTAAATTTACTAGAGCTTATATGTTGGAGATGGCAGCAAAGAAAAGTGATGTGATAATGTCATCTATAATATTTGAGAAAGTATTAGATTTAAAAATGGCAGAACACCCTAAATCTGTTGGTTCATTTGCTAACAATCTAAAAAACTTTGAATCTGTTAGGTCATTTTTTACAACAGCTACAATGACTGCTATTATTGACTTACCTTTTGCTATTATCTTTTTGGCAGTTATCTACTATATTGGTGGATATATTGTATTAGTACCAATGACAACTATGTTGTTAATACTTGGTTATGCAATTTTAATTAGAAAACCTGTAAAAGAGAGTATAGAGCTTTCACATGAAGCAAGTGCAAAGAAAAATGGTATATTAATTGAAACATTACAAAATATTGAGACAGTTAAAACTATGAGTATGGCTGGTAAACAACAATGGGAATGGGAAGAATCTACAGGTGAAATTGCAGAAAAAAACCTAAAATCTCGTATGTTATCTGCATCAATACCAAATATTACAAATCTATTGATACAGTTAAATACTGTTTTTGTTGTTGTTTTTGGTGTATATATGATTCAAGAGTTTACACTTACAATGGGTGGATTAATAGCAGTTGTTATATTAACTTCAAGAACAGTAGCCCCAATGGGACAAGCTGCATCACTTATCACTACATATTCAGATGCAAAAAGCTCTTTTGATACACTAAACGATATTATCTCTAAACCAGCAGAGAGACCAGCAGGGAAACAGTTTTTAGAGAGACCATCAATTACAGGTAAGATTGAATTTCAAAATGTAACTTTTACATATCCCGAAGCAGATATACCAGCTTTAGATAATGTTAGTTTTATTATAAATCCAGGTGAAAAAGTGGCTATTATTGGTAGAATAGGTTCTGGTAAAACAACTATTGCAAAACTTATACTAAAACTTTATGACCCAGATAGTGGGACAATACTGATTGATGGTATGGATATAGCCCAAATAGACCCAGCTGATTTAAGAAGATTTGTAAGCTATGTACCTCAAGATATACATCTATTTAAAGGTACCTTAAAAGATAATATTATCTCTTCTGAGATACACCCAAGTGATGAAGATGTAGTACACGCATCAAAGATTAGTGGTACTTATGAGTTTGTACATACGCACCCTCGTGGTTATGAGATGCAAATTGGTGAAAGAGGTGCAGGGTTGTCTGGTGGTCAAAGACAAAGTGTTGGAGTGGCTCGTGCAATACTTGAAGATTCTCAAATTTTACTTATGGATGAACCGACAAATGCCATGGATCAAACTACAGAAGCCAGGTTGATTAAAAATCTAAAAGGTGAGATGAAACATAAAACAATTGTTTTAGTAACACAAAAATTAAATCTTTTAGAGTTAACAAATAGGGTGATTGTTATGCACCATTCAAAAGTACTTTTAGATGGTACAAAAAGCGATGTTATGAAACAGTTACAAGGGGCTCAAAATGTCTGATAATTTAAATAAAAACTTATCCAAAAGAGATTATGAGTTTATGCACTCTTTAAGTTCTGCTGTACTTCAAACAACACCAAAAACACTTAAAGCTGTTTTATATTTTTGGTTAGTAGCAATTGCAGGCTTTATTATCTGGGCTAGTTTTGCTTCAATTGATGAGATTGCTAGAGGTGATGGTGATATCATACCTAGTGGAGAGAATCAGATGATTCAGAATCTTGAAGGTGGAATTATTGAAGAGATTTTAGTAGAAGAGGGTGATGCAGTTAAAAAAGGGCAACTTTTAATAAGAATTGATAACCAAAAATCTATCTCATCGTATAGTTCAAATGCAATTAAAGCAGATTCTATTGAAGCAAAAATTGTCCGTTTAGAAGCAGAAGCTAGTGGAAAAGATTTTAATCCAACTAAAGAGTTAATTAAAAGAAGCCCACATTTTATAGAGAATGAAAAATCACTTTTTCTTACAAATAAAAAGCAATTAAACTCAAAATTAAATGCTTTAAATGAGCAATTATTACAAAGAAAAGGTGAATTATCTGAAGCTCAAAGAAGTGTAAAAGATATTAAAGAGTCTTTAGGGCTTATAACAAAAGAGTTAAAGATGACTAAACCTATGGTTTTAAAAGGTGTAAAATCAAAAATAGAATTTTATCAACTTCAAAGGCAAGCCAACGATATTAGAGAGAGATACAATGGTGTTAAACTATCAATCCCTAGATTAAAATCAGCTGTAAAAGAGGTAGAAAATACTATTGAAGAGACAAAACTTAAATATAAAAGTGATGCAAAACTAAAATTAAATGAAGCAATATCTGAGTTTAAAGGTTTTAGTGTTACATCTACTGCTTTACAAGATCAAGTTAAAAGAACATTAGTTAGAGCCCCTATGAATGGTATAGTTCAAAAACTTTTTGTACATACAGTTGGTGGTGTTGTTCAACCAGGAGCTGATATATTAGAGATAGTTCCAAGTGATACCAACTTACTTGTAGAGGTTAAAATAAAACCAGCAGATATTGCCTTTATCTATTTTGGACAAAAAGCGATAGTTAAATTTACCGCTTATGATTTTGCTATTTATGGTGGACTAGATGGAAAAGTTGTACATATAAGTGCAGATACAATTACAGATCAAAAAGATAATGTTTTTTATACTGTAAGGATAAAAACAGATAAAAACTTTTTAGGAAGCCAAAAAAAACCTTTGAAAATTATACCGGGGATGACTGTGAGTGTTGATATTATTACAGGTAGAAAAACTGTACTTGATTATATACTGAAACCAATTTTAAAAACAAAACAATATACTTTTACGGAGAGATAGATGAATATTATATTATATAGTGATGATGTTGCATTATTAACATATTGGGAAAAATGTCTAGGAAATAATTGTGATATAAAAGATGATTTGGACTCTTTATTAGATATAAAAGATTCTATTATTGTATTAAATTATTCTGCATGTAGTGATTGTAAAAATGTTTTAAATAAAGCTAATGAAAATAATAACAGAGTTTTAGTTTTACATAGAGTGCCTGATTTAAATAGTGCCAAAGCAATTCTAGGTATGGGTGCAAAAGGTTATGGAAATGCACTTATGAGAGAACATTTTCTAATCTCTGCAATTGAAACTATTAAAGATGGTATGGTATGGCTATATCCAGAATATACAACAATGTTAATCCAAGAGATACCTAAAACAGATAAAAATATTGATAATACTACTCTAGATCTACTTACTCAAAGAGAGAAAGAGGTAGCACTTCTTTTAAAAGATGGAAAACAGTATAAAGATATATCACAAGAGTTAGATATAACACCAAGGACTGTAAAAGCACATGCTCAAAGTATCTACTCTAAATTAAACATAAAAGATAAGCTAGGATTGGCTTTACTTTTTAAATAAGAACACTGTTAAAACCTTTATATAAGTTTATATGATATAATTATATAAATGCAGGAAGGGATATTTAAAATGTCAATCTTAACAAAAGATATAATACTTACTAAGTTAAAGGGGATGCAACCTATTTTTAAAAAAGAGGGTGTAAATTTACTTGGTTTATTTGGCTCATATTCAAGAGATGAAGCAAGAGAAGATAGCGATATTGATATTTTAATTGAAACTACTCCAGAATTTTCAAAAATGAATAGGGGTTTTAGTGCATATAGTAAATTAAATGAACTAAAAACTTTATTGCAAGATACATTTGAAAGAGAAGTAGATATTGTTGATAAACAAGGTTTATTAGACCATAATAATACATATATTTTAAATAGAGCAATCTATGTATAATGAGAATGAACTAGTTAGAATTCAATCTATTCATAAAAAATTAATTTCTATTTCTACTATTATAAAACGACACGATGGAATTGTAAAAGCTTTAGAAGATGAAGATGAAGGACAACCAGCAATTTTAATGTTACTTGTAGCAATTGCAGAACAATTTAATAAATTAAAAAAGATAAATGCAAATATCTTAACTCCTTTTGATAAAGTTGATGTTAAAGGGATGATTGATGTTCGTAATTTTATCTCACACGATTATGATGGAGTTAGTTTAGGTCTTGTTGAAGATAGTTTAAGATTTGATATTCCAAGAATAGTTAAAATAGTAGAAAATATTTTAGAAAAATAATCATATTAATTTATAAAGTATAACTTTATATTTAAAAATCTCTTAATATATATAACTTCATATTGTCCCTATGGACAATAGTAATAAACCAAATTTTAACCTATACTCTTAAATAATAAAAAAATTAGGAGTTTAGTTATGTCAGTAGTTATTGGAAAAGTAGGATCATTAGATGGTAAATTTTTTGCAAAAGATGCAGATGGAAATGTTGTAGAGTTACAATTAGGTGATGAGATAACACAAGATATGGTAGTTTTTGGTGATAAAAATAATCCATCAGATTCAACAATAAATATAGCTATGACAAACTCACAAGAGACAATCACAATAGCAGGAACACAAGAGCAACTTTTTGATGGTTCACTTAGTGAAGAGAGTAACTTAGAAGATTTAGCTTTAGAGGAAGATAATATAGCTGATTTAGTTGCTTCTAGTGATGATGCTGAATCTGAAGATGAAACAGATGCAGGTGAAACAGCAGCTGGTGAAGAGACAGAAGAGGGTGGAGCACAATCAGCAATCTTTGATGCTAGAGATGGTGGAGAGACAGATGTTGTAGCAGGTTTAAGAGATGCACAATTTGATGGGGCAGGAACTACAGCAGAAACTATAGCAGAACCTCTAAACGCAGAACTTAGTATAGATGGTATGAAAGTTGTAAATGAAGGGAATACTGCTACATATACTTTAACTGTAACAACAGCTCCTCTTTTAGACTTAGATGTAAGTGTAGAGATTTCACATATAGATACTAATAGTGGTGATATAGTAACAGAAACAATAGTTGTAACTATACCAGCAGGTGAAACAACAGGAACCCTTACTGTTGATAATATAGATAATGCATATGCTGAGCCTGATGAAGACTATAATGTAGCAATCGTAGGAACTGAAGGTGGTGGATATGATGAGCTTACAATTGTTAATGACAATGTAGTTACAACAATTTTAGATGAGACATCTCCTGATAATCCAGAGCCAGCAGATTTAGGAACAACTATTTCAATCGCAGGTGCAACAGCAACTGAAGAGGGTAATGGAGTTGAGTATACAGTATCAGCAACATCAGCAGTTAAAACAGCTATGGATGTAGAGATTACAATTTCAGAAGTAAGCACAAATGGAGATATCACTCCAAAAGTTATTACAGTAACAATTCCAGCTGGTCAAAGTGAAGTTAAATTTACAGTAGATAATGTAGATGATGCAATTAAAGAAAACCCAGAAGATTATAAAGTAGCAATTACTGATAATACAGATGGTGGATATGAGGTTGTAGGTTTAGGAAATACAGAAGTAACAACAACAATTACAGATGAGTCAACTACAAACCCAGAAGATCCAAATAACCCAGCAGATTTAGGAACAACTATTTCAATCGCAGGTGCAACAGCAACTGAAGAGGGTAATGGAGTTGAGTATACAGTATCAGCAACATCAGCAGTTAAAACAGCTATGGATGTAGAGATTACAATTT
>JAYEOQ010000223.1:7214-8383 GCA_034723215.1 Campylobacterota bacterium
TACAGTAGATAATGTAGATGATGCAATTAAAGAAAACCCAGAAGATTATAAAGTAGCAATTACTGATAATACAGATGGTGGATATGAGGTTGTAGGTTTAGGAAATACAGAAGTAACAACAACAATTGTTGATAACGACACTGCACCAGAAGCAAATGGCAATACAAATACAGCTACTGAAACAGGAAGTGAATTTATAACAACTGAAGATGAAAGAAATGATGGACAAAGTGCAACTGGTAATGTTATAACAGATCCTACAGCAGATATAGGAACTAATCCTCTTTCAATTACAGAAGTTGTATTTAATAATATAAGTTATGATTTACCAACAGATGGTACAGATTTAGATATTAATGGAGCATACGGTTTATTAACTATAAATAATACAGGTTCTTACAAATATAATGTAAATGAAGATACTACTGATTCATGGAATACAGATAGAAGTGAAACAGACACTTTTACATATACATTAAGTGATGGTATAAATAGTGATGATACAGCAGATTTAGAAATAACAGTTAATGGTATGGATGATGCTCCAGTTATAAACTCTATTACAGCAAATGATCAGGCAATGCATACAATAAATGGGATTATAGATATTGGTGGAGATAGTAATGATATTGATAAGGTACCAAACAATTTCGACTTTACTGACGGTAGCGGTGACTCTATCTCTGCTAGCGATATTTTAAATGGTAATGGTAGAGACGGGATTCAGTTCAACGAGAATAATGGTAATATCACTATAGATATGGGTACTCAAGACTCAAGTATGGCAGTTCAGTATCATGGTGGTAATGCTGGATACAGAAATGTACTAGGTTACTATGAAAAAGATGATGATGGTAATATTACTGATTGTAAAGTAATATATGTTGATAAAGGCGATGATGATGGTGATAATAGAGGCTTTGACAAATTCTTAGGTGAGCATGCTATTAACTTAGGTACTTTAAATGATTTAAATGGTGAAGTTGGTTTCTTTATTGTTCCAAATGCTTATTCAAATCGAGATATTGCTAATATTATTGATAGTGAAAATTCTAGTGTATCTATAGGAGCTGATAATAAGGTTACATTTACAGATGGTACAAATACTACTCCATCTCATATAGCATACTATACAGATAATAATATGAGTACAGATGGTATAGACCATG
>JAYEOQ010000224.1:0-8373 GCA_034723215.1 Campylobacterota bacterium
AATGTACCAAAAGCATATTGTTGGGATATTGAGTATATAAACTCTTCAAATAGTGGTATAGAATACCTAATAGATAAAAGAAACACTATAAAAAAACATCTATTTTCAAAAGATATCTTTGTGATGATAAATGTTTATGGTTATCCTCAAAATAAACCAAAAGTTTTAATAAACAAAAAAGTAGCAAAGTTTATAAAAAAAAAGGATATATCAAATAGGCTTGGTAATATAAACTATACTAAGTATCTATTTAAATTACCAATAATAGATACAAAAAAAGCTATTCTTGAAGTAAAAGATTTTAATCAATTAAAACGGATGTTATATATAAAGTAGGTTGGAGCTAATGAAAATAGCTAAGCAACTTTTCTTACTTAAAAGCCTTATTTAAAGGGCTATTAAGACAATGGTAGTTCTATAAAGAATTTAGCTCCATTATCAGTATTTTTAACATATAATTTACCTTTTAAACTCTCAACAACTATTTGATAACTCATATGCAGTCCAAGCCCTGTTCCTTGACTTTGGTGTTTAGTTGTAAAATATGGATCAAAGATTTTAGAGATAATCTCATTAGGTATCCCACCGCCGTTATCTTCAATAGTTATAATAGCAGTTGTATCAGTTCTTTTAAGTGATATCTCTATCCAAGCATCCTCATGGTACGAACTAGGATCTGACTTGTCGCAAATCTCTTTTTCTAATAATATATCTTTTGAATTATTAATTATATTTATAATTACTTGAGACAGCTCCCCTACAACCATAGTGATTTTAATAGGATTATCATAATCTATAAAATTTTTAAGTTTTATATGTTTATCTTTTAATGATGTACCAACAATATTTAAAGTGTTATCAATTCTCTCTTGTAAAATCACCTCTTTAATCTCTTTTTTCTCTTTTATAAAATCTCTAAATGTATTTATAGTTTCTGATAAAAATGCTGTTTTTTCTATAATAGCATCCATATATTTTAATGTATCTTTTTCATTTAATATACCAAATTCATAATTTAATTTGACTCCAGATGCTGCAGTTGAGATAAAACTAAGCGGCTGTCTCCATTGATGAGCAATATTACCTATCATCTCCCCCATCTGAGCCATTTTAATATTTTCAAATAGCTGCTTATCTTTTTCTCTGTTTTTATCAACCTCTTCTTTGATTTTTTGTTCAAGCATATTATTGATATTTTGCAGCTCTTTTGTTTTGAGTTCAATAATATTTTCTAAATTATTTTTTAAATTATTCAGTTCTGTTATATTTGTGAAGGTGATCACAAATTGATGTGATTTTGTACCATAAGCTTTAAAATTTACCGTAAATACAGATTCAATATTATCTTGGTCATACATAGTAACTATTTTTTTATCGTTATCTAAATTAAGCATAAAATCAATCCAGTTTTCATTATCTTTTAATAAAGAGTTACTGTATGAACTCTTTTTTTCAATAAAAAGGTCACAGATACAACTATGCTCTTTTAAAAAACTATCCAAACTTTTATATTTAAAAAAACTTAAAAAAGTTTTATTTACTTTTTTAATATGTAATCCGTCTGTTAAGATTACAATATTTTTTTGAGAGTTTAAAATTAAGTTTGTAATATTTGCCTCTTTTTCTATTTTTGTTATAAATCTATTCACTATAAATATAATTATAGAAAATATCAATGTTGTGATAATAAAAAGATATATAAAAAATCTATTCGCAAATGCCAAATCATCATCAATATTCATAGTAGTTGATAATATAGCTCTCATATCACCAACTTTTTCATAAAATCCATTTGTATTGCCATATTTATCGACAAGATCTTTAGGTGCCAATTCTGGGGCAGAGTGACATTTCATACATTTTTGCTGATTAAGTTTAGTTGGCAATATATAATTAAGATATGTTCCCTCTTTGGTTTTAATAATCTCCTTATATTTACCTGATAATGTTTTATTATTATATTTATCCAAAAGTTTAAGCTCTTTTGGTGTTGCCTTATTTAAAGGATTTCTTGGATTTTTTGAAGAAAATTTTATAGTTATTGCTTGTTTATCATCTTTTACTCTTGCTTCATTATAAATTTTATTAATTGTTCTTGCACCAAATGTAGAAGATAAAAGATTCGGCATGAAAAAATCTTTATGTATAACAGCATCCTCTTGAAGTTTAAAAACTATAGATTTTTGATACTTGCTGATATATGTTCTTATAGCTTTGTAATTTTTTAAAAACTCTTCAATTCTCAATTCTGCTTGATTTAAAGCAAATGATTGTGTTTGTTGATAAAATATTATAAGTAAAATAATATAAAGAAAAAAAGGTATTATTAAATATTTTTTTTGCATCATTTCCCTATTGTAATAATTATGTAATTTATATTAACATAAAAGAACTTTACAATAGTAAAAAAATATTTTATTGATTAGAGATAATATCACTTAAAGGATTGTGCAAGATTACCAATCAATAGATGCCATCCATCAATGATAATAAAAAATATTAACTTGATGGGCAAGGATATCATAACAGGCGGAAGCATCATCATACCTAGACTCATTAAAATTGAAGCAACAATAATATCAATAACCAAAAATGGCAAAAATACTAAAAAACCTATCTCAAATGCTGTTCTTAGCTCACTAATAACAAATGCAGGCATAAGTAAAGTTAATGGTACATCTGCAACATTCTTTGGATTTTCCTCTTTTTTTATACGATATAAAAGTGCTAAATCCTTCTCTCTTGTATTTTTTATCATAAACTCTTTAAAAGGAGATACACTTTCATCAAAAGCTACTTCATAGTTTATAGTCTCTTCCATATATGGTTTTATACCGTTTTTCCAAGCAGCTACTCCATAAGGTTCCATAATAAAAAATGTAAGTATCAAACTAAGTGATATAATAACTTGATTTGGTGGAGATTGTTGTAGTCCCAAAGCTTGTCTTAGTAGTCCAAAAACTATAATAAGTCTCGTAAAACTTGTAGCCATAAGTAGTAATGTAGGTGCTAAAACAAATAGCATTAAGATGATTGCTATGTTGATAGTTTTTACAAATTGTGCTGGTTCATCCACTGCTGCAATTGATAGATTTATCATAGGTGCAGCATCTGCTCCAAAAAGTGAAGTAAAACTTAGAAATAGAAATAAAGATATATATTTAATTTGCATTTGTAATTTGACCTTTGTTTATTATTGAACATAGTTTTGTCCCATATAGATAAATATTCCATGAGATATATATCCATAAAAAGAAAAACAGTGCAACACTAAATGAACCATAAATTGTGGTGTAAGTAGTATTTGCAACAACATAGTATCCAAATAAGCTTTTTGTGATACTTAATACAATAAGTGTGAGTAAACTTGATATTGATGCTGATATAAAATTTACTTTTATATTTGCAGAAAGTGTAAATAATACTATAAATACAATCCAGATAAAAATAAATGTAAAGATATGGACTGAAAATGAAAACTTTGCAATGGTAGATATAAATATAAAAAGAAGAAATAGTATAGGAATAAGTATTAAAAATCCTAAATACATAAAAAATAGTTTGACAACACCCCTTGATTGGGTACCATATATTTTATTTATAATATATTCATAATCTTTAAAGAACATGGTAAATACAAAAATAAGATAAAATATACCAATATTTCCAAGTTTATCAATATTTGTTAAGAAGTCATCTATAGATTTTGTTAATGATAAAGAGTGTGTTGGATTTATAAAATCTAAAATATATAACATCATAGAATCAAGATGCTCTTCAAAAATTGGCATAGATGATACTACAACAATAAGAAGTGCTAAAAGTGGTAAAATTGAAAAGATAGTAAAAAAACTCAAACTTGCAGCATAATATGGCGTTTCATCATTAAAAAAATCAAATAGTTTTTTTAACTTTTCCATAATGCTCATATTTGAGTTCTTTATTCTATTTATATTAAAGACCCATTTTAAATGGGTTTAAAATATTATTTGGGTCAAATGCTTTTTTAATAGATCTGAAAAGTTCCATCTCTGCATCATTAAAAGCTATACTCATATATGGAGCTTTTGCAGTACCAATGCCGTGTTCACCACTAAGAGTTCCACCCATATCAACAACTAATTGGAAAATCTCCTCAATTGCTTTATGACCATCTTCCATCTGTTTTTCATCGTTTTTATCTTTTACCATAACATTTACATGAATATTCCCATCTCCAGCATGACCAAAACAAGGAACTTGTAAACCATATTTATCTCCAATAGCATAGATAGCTGTTAGAGCTTCTGGAAGTTTACTTCTAGGAACAGAGATATCTTCATTTAATTTTTTAGTTCCAAAAATAGTGATAGATGGGGAAGCATTTCTTCTGGCATACCAAAGTTCTTGGGCATGTGCATCATCTTGAGCTTTTACAAATGATGTTGCACCATTTTCTTTAAATGATTTTTCCAAAGTTTCAAGTTGAAATTTTACTTCATCTTCAAGGTTTCCATCAACATCTCCAACTAAAACAGCACCGGCATGTTCTGGTAGATCTACATTTAGTTTTTCTCTAAGTGCTTTTATTACTAAATCATCTAAAAACTCCATAGCTACAGGATTTGCACCACTTGCTAATGATTTAAACACAGCATTCATAGCAGTAGTTACATCAGGAAAAATCCCCATATATGTTTGTTTATGTTTTGGTTCTGGAATAAGTTTTAGAGTGATTTCAGTTATAACTGCAAGTGTACCTTCTGAGGCTGTTAAGATACCAGCTATATTGTAACCTGCAACATCTTTAATAGTTTTTTTACCAGCTCTTATAATTTCGCCATTTGGTAAAACTGCACGAAGAGCCATAACATAATCTTTTGTGATACCATACTTTGCAGCTCTCATACCACCTGCATTTTCACTTACATTTCCACCTAAAGTTGAGTACTCTTCACTAGCAGGATCTGGTGGATAAAACAGTCCAACATTTTGGGCTGCTTTTTGTAACTCCATATTTATAAGACCCGGTTGAACTACTGCCACCATATTTTGCATATCAATTTCAATTAGTTTATTCATATGTCTTTCAAGTGAAAGGATGATACCGCCATTTGCTGGTAATGCCCCACCAGTAAAACCACTGCCTGCACCTCTTGGAACGATTATAATTTTATGTTCATTACAATATGAAAGTATTTTACTTATATCATCTTCATCTCTAGGAAATACAACCGCATCAGGTTCAAACCTAGTTTTTGTAGCATCATAACAGTATGCTATTAAATGGGCTTTATCACTTTTTACATTTTCACTACCAACAATTTTTATTAGCTTTTCTATATGTTTTTTTTCTACCATGGTAATATATCCTTAATTGAATCAAATAATGTACCATTTTCAGATTTATAAGTTGTATTGTTTACAAGCGCCGTGTAGTGTTGATTGTAATCCTCTATACCACTAGCACCAAAATCCAATAACCCTTTTTCGATTTTTTGAATTTTAGTGAAAAATGGTACTTGTACACTATTATCATTGATATTAAAAGTGATTTTATCAATTGTTTTAAATGAGATTGTATCAACAACATAAAGTGTGTTTTTAACCACTATAAATATTGTTCCTATTTGCTCTTTTTGGGCAAAATTCATTAACTCAGTTTTTGTTGGAACAGGTTTGTTTATTAGTTTTAGATGTGCTGCAAAAAAGTCTTCATTTAAAAATTTTTGTTTTGGATAGTTTAAGCTTACTATTTTTTTAGCTTTATTATTTGGTACAATTAATAGACTTGAACGATATAGATGGTTTAGAATAAATGTATCACCATTTGAAGCTTTATATTTTGATGTTGGTATTGCATCTTGATTTATTAAACTTTTCTTTGTTATTTTAATTGTAGAGTAGTTGTTGTTTGTTTCAATTACCTCTGCAGTAGCTATTATAATTGAGTCTAATTGAGATGTAGTATGTATAATAATACCACTTTGACCAATTTTAAGATCTCCTATTTCTATTTTTGCATTATTATTTGATATATCAGATATTGTAAACTTTTTAGTTTTTAAATCTAACTTCTTTATGGTTTTTGTAGCTTTTGTTGAAGCTATTTGTTCAATACTTTTACTCTTTTTATTAAATATGTAGATGTGATTATAGTTTTCATTATTTTCCATAATTTTAGAATCACTTAATTTCCAACCTTGTTTAATCATATCTGTAATTGAAAATTTACCTTGACATTTATCGCCATCTAAAATTAAAGTGTTGTCTATACTAGATAGTTTAATCTCTTTTTTATAACATAGTGTTGTTTCTGCTAGTAGTGATGATAAAAAAAATAGAAATAAAAATATTAATTTCAAATTGAATCCCTTTTGTGTTTTTAAGAAGATATATTCTATCGAAATAGACTTAATAAAAAGATATTGTTAAAAGAGCTTTATTTTATATCTAAAGATTGAGTAATATAAAATATATATTTTGCTATAATATTTAAAATAAGTTATATTTGTAAGGCAAATAATATGTCGTCATATTCAAAACTAGTTAAAATAAAAAACACCACATTACTTTTTATTATTGTTGTTATATTATCATTTTCTGCTACCATATTATATTTTGGAATTCAAGATAAAAAAGAGCATATAGATGAGAAGATAGCATTGAAAAAAACTCAACTTGAGTTGCTGTTTACAAAGCAGGTTGTAAATCTACAAAAGATTTATGATAAAAAGATCGAAAACCTTATCAATAATGAACCAAATATCATAGATGCATTTGCCTCAAGAGATAGAGCAAGGTTAGATAAGCTTGTAGAACCGTATTTTGAAACTCTTATGAAAGATAATCCAAATTTTGAATTGATATGTTTTGGTCTTCCTGACTCTACAGCTTTTTATAGGGCTCATATGCCAAGAAAATTTGGTGATGATATAAGTAAAGTGCAGGGTGTTTCAAAAGTGAATAGTACTAAAAAAGATGTTAGCGGTTTTATGGTTGCTAAATTGGGATTGTACTATCGTTTAACTTATCCTGTGTATAAAGATGGAAAATATATTGGACTTGTCGCTTTCGGTGTTAGTTTAAATTATGTAAATGATTTTATTCAAGAGAAATTTTCCACTCAGTCTGCAATTATAGTAAACACAAAAGAGCTTAAAAAAAGTAAGTGGTATGAGATGTTGGAAGAGGGTAGTGTAGGGAGATATACAGTAATCTCTACAAATGGTGAACTTATAGAGCATATCCCATCTTCTGTTGAGATTGACAGTAAAAATTTAAGACTAAATATAAATAACAAAGACTACAGTATCATCAACGATATTAAGATATACAATATATTCGATAAAGAGGTTGCTACAGTTATACTTTTTCAAGATATAACAAAAGAGTTAAAAGGTTACGATATATATCTATACTCTTTTAGTGTTGTACTGTTTTTGATAATTATTATTTTAATTTATGTACTGATTAAAACTTTTAATAAATTTTTATCTACAATTATAGTGATAAACGATGATTTAAAAGAGTTAAACAGTCATTTAGAAGATAGGGTAAAAGAGGAAGTTAATAAAAACAGAGAGAAAGAGAAACAGCTCTATGAACAATCAAAAAGGGCACAATTAGCGGAGATGATAGGAAATATAGCTCATCAATGGAGACAGCCACTTTCTGTAATATCCTCAACAGCATCAAGTGTACAATTACAAAGAGAGCTTGGTTTATTAAATGATAATGAATTTGATAAAATGATGGATAATATTGTTAATACAACACAATATTTATCAAAAGTTATAGATGATTTTAGAAACTTTATAGAGCATACTTCAGATAAATCAGAGTTTATAGTACGAGAGCAAATAGAGAGTACTTTAAATATGATTGATGCAACATTAGATAGTAATGATATAAAAATTATTAAAAATTTCAAAGATAAGAATACTGTTATAAATTCAGTTGCTGGAGAGTTTTCACAGGTGTTATTAAACATTATAAACAATGCACAAGATATTTTAATCCAAAGAGAGATAAAAGATAAAAAAATATTTATAGCTGTATCGTTACTTGATGACAAAGTACAAATCACCATAGAGGATAATGCAAGAGGGATATCTGAAGATATTATAGATAAAGTATTTGACCCGTATTTTACAACAAAACACCAAAGCCAAGGTACAGGGATAGGTTTGTATATGAGCAGTGATATTGTATCAAATACACTAAAAGGTAAATTGTATGTAAAAAACACCCAAAAAGGTGCAAAGTTTTTTATAGAGTTGCCTTTAGTTTAATAAAGTTATAACTAGCCCTTTAATATTAAATCATAATTGTATAAAAAATACTCTTTTCTTTCAAAAAAATAGCAAATGAGAGAATTCTGAGATTGTTATA
>JAYEOQ010000225.1:0-8366 GCA_034723215.1 Campylobacterota bacterium
ATGACAGGTCTTTTGAAACAGCATTTGTAAAAAATGACTTTAGTGATAAAGTTCCACGACTACATTTTATATATTTATTTGATACTGCTCTACTTATTGTAGACTCTTCAAATCCAAGCTCATCAGCAATTGTAGCCATAGTAAGTGGTTTTAGTTCACTTCCTACAAAAAAACTAATCTGTTTTTCAACTATAATTAGCACAAGTTTATATAAAGTAGATTTTCGTAAATCTAAAAGATTTACCATATCTCTTGCCTCTTTTAGTTTATCTTTTAGTTCACTATTTTTTGTTTTAAAAGGGTCACTTACAATTATATCTGGATAATAGCTATTATTAATTTTAATCTCTATATCATCACCAACTTCTACAAAAAAATCAGGGATTATATATGGTTGTTCACTAAGATATTCAACTGCTGGAGGTGATTTTAATCTATGTATTATATTTTTACTATCTTCAAATCTATGGTGTTTATGATATTTATCAATATTTTTTATATTTGATATTAACTTTTGTGTAAATTGATTTAACTCTTCATCAATATCCATTTGACTAAGTTGAAATAAAAAAGACTCCTCTAAAGTAATTGCCCCAACTCCACTTGGCTCAAGATATGAAAACCTTTGCCTAATATTTTGGACAAACTCTTTTGTAGTTTTACATTTAATTGCAATAGATTCAATATCTCCATCAAAATAACCTTCACTATTTATATCACATAAAATTTCTTGTGCTACTTTTTGAGAGTTTATTGTAGGAAATAAGTGACCATCTAATTGATTTAGGACTTTATCATATAATGATTCGTTATAAAGGCTCATATTTTCAATAAAACTACTCTTATCATCACTAGTATAACTACTTGATGAACTACTAGAGTAACTTGATTCAAAAGATGAATTACATTCTAAAAATGGATTCTCATAAGACTTTTCTTTAAAAATATTTTCAAGTTCACTTATTGGTGATTGAAGTATTGGTAACCAAAGTTTTAATGATAATTGTAATGACTGTTTTTGTTTAGCTTGAAAGCCTAGTGAATTTCTCATAATTTAAGTTTACCCAAACTCTTAAGAGTTTGGGTCTTATAAACTGTATATTAATTATACTTAATTAATATTTTAGTCTAACTAATCCATTTGGTTTTGAAACTTTCATTTGACATGAAAGTCTTGAGTTTGGTGTACAAGTACCAGAACAGATCTCTTTAAGAACTTTTACCTCTTTATCTGTTTTGTCACTCATAAATTCCATACCTGTTTCAACTTCAACTACACAAGTTCCACACTCACCATCTCTACATCCAAAAGGTAATGCAGAACCACTTTGTTCTACGATATCTTGTATTGTACTTCCCTCTTTTACATTTATAGCTAAAAAATCATTTACTATTTCTACTCTTGTTGTCATTGTATCTCCTTTTATTGTTTGTTAGATTTAAAAATTAACCCTTATAAGGTTTAACTAAAATATCACCTTTTACAAGCATTTGACATGCTAGTCTTACTTTTGGTGCAACTGTAAATTGCTGACAAGTATTTGCCTCTTTTTGTGTAATAGCACCTAATTCTACTAATTTTTCAAGTTCCATATCTTCCATATAACTTGTAGGTTCTTCTGACGCTAAGTTCTCTACATTTAATAAACAACTACCACATTGACCATCTTGACAATCAATTGGTAATGGAACACCATTTTCCTTTGCTACTCTTACTAGTGGTTCACCTATCTTTGCTTCATAAACACCATCAGTTGCTTCTTTAAAGTGCATAAAAATTACTTTTGCCATATCTTTTTCTCCTTTTTTAAGATTAATTATTTTGTTTACTCATTTTTTCTCTATGAGCTTTAAATGCTTCAAATTCTAATTGCTCTTCTGAAACATACTCTTCCTCTAAAGATTGTAGTTCATGTTCTCTACAACCTATAATCTCAACTTCCATATCTGAACCAAAAAAATGAACTTCGTATACACGAATAACTTGTAAAAATTCACCCATTGTTTTTATATAACCAACACTACCTTTTGGCATCATAAGAGTACCTATCTTTGCATGTGGGTATGTTCCATCATTTACAATATCTTCTACAAGTTCAACCTTTTGTCCAATATTAAATTTTGCTTCATCCTCGTCCCTTCCAGAACGACTTGCTGTAACACTATCATGTAAAACAACATCTGGGTCACAGACCAATTTAGCATCCACAACTATTTCCTTTAGTAGGATCAGGTGTACAACTTAAACAACCGCTTAATTTTCCACCTTCAAACATACTCCAAACATCAGCTGCACTTGGAGCATATCCATTTTGAAAATCACCATAAACCTTTAAAAGTGAAAACTTTAAAAAATCCAATAATCTTTCCTCTTGACCTTTTAAGTTTTCAAAACCAGTTTTTATCATAGTTCCATACTCTTTTAAGATATGAAATCTTTTAACATTTACAAGTGACTTGTCATATTCCATCTCAAAGAATTCAAAATAATCCTCTGCATCAGTTAGCTCATAAAACTCATCTAATGACTTTGTATTAGTATGCATAATCTATTCCTTTTAACTACAAGGTGTGTCAATAGCAGTAGTAACTACTTTTGGCATATTTGATATTTTTTTATCTACTGTTGTTGTTAAAGCATCAATATCTTTTTCACCTGTTCTAACTCTTTCAACTCCACCAACATTAATCCACCACATTTTTCCAGCACCTCTACCTAAATCTTGACAATTTGCACGGATACACTCTTTGGCTATCTCAAGAGTTTTTTCACTTGAAACTACTATTTCTACTTTAACTTTTGGAAAAAGGTCTGTTGGGTTATTATCTGCCTCTTTAAGCCCAAATGAACCTTTACCTATAACATCACTTACTGTAATTCCTTCGATATGATTTTCAAACAAATCTTCTAAAACACTTTTTAAGTCATATTTATTAAATACTGCTGTTAATAAAAACATCCTATACTTCCTTTTAAATTGTCCCAATTTCAAAGGGACCTTTGTTAAATGTCTACTTTTAGCAGTTTGAATAAATCAAACTTAAAGTAGCAAATCCTAAAGAGCGAATTAATTCGCCTATAACTCTTTTTTTAATTGTTCTATCCAGATTGAAATTCGCTCATCAGTTTTATCAGACTCATTATGTTCATCTATACCACAACCACAAAACTTACCATCTTTTATAGCCAATGATTCTTCATAAGAGTAAAGCTCTTTATCAATTAATCCAATAGCTTTTGCACCTTTTTTTGTAAATAAGTCATAAAGTTTTCCTAAAGCACTACAAAAATGTTCACCATGTTTTTTACAATCTCCAGCTCCAAAAAATGCTACAGTTTTACCATCAAAATCAGCCTCTTCATCTATCTCTAACATAGGATCAACCCATTCAAAGTGTGGATCACCTTGACCCCAAGTAGAACTCCCTATAAATAAAACATCATATGGCTCAAATTGATCAACATCATCATAATCATCTTCCATAAATATCACATCATCTTCATCTATACTAAATTCATCTACAAGTGCATCAACTATAACTTTTGATGTACCACCAGCACTTGCATAAAATATACCTATCTTACTCATCTTATTTTCTCCTTTTTTTTCCTTCATGGCTTCGTTTCACTCCGACCATTTTGGGTTCAATACTAAAAAAGTAAAACTATTTACTTTTTTTAACGCATTTCCTCATAAATTTTTATTGCACTGTTTAACATCTTATCACCCTCTTCAATCAACTTATCGTAAGTTCTAAACGAATATCTATGAGCATCTTTAAAAAACTTATTTACTATCACAATTTTGTCTGCTATTACAACAGCTCGACCAAATCCCTCATGACTCATCTCCATAACTACACTACACATAATTCCTGTCTCTTTTTCAAAAGCAAGTGCGATTGCTTGATATACAAGTCTTATATCTTGTATCTGCATCTCATCAATATCTGCAATAACTGGGATATTTTTTAAATCCTCTTTGCTTTTTACATATTTTTCACTCAAAATATCTTCATCTGTTTTATTTGTCCATGTACCAAACTGATCTAAGGCTCGCACCTGTCCTATTAAAGTATCTATAAATAAACTCATTATGCAGCCTTTTTTTCAAGTATTTTTTGGATAAATGGAGCTGGTTTACCATTTAGCATAGTTTTTAACTTCTCCAACTCTTCATCTATAGAAACCACCTCTTTATATTTAATAGGAAAAATTCCATTATTTATAATCCTTGCAGCAGCAGCTACACCTATATTTATAAAATAAACTATGTCACAACCTTTTAGAAGTGAGATTGTATTATCCATATCTTTCTGTTGAATTTTTATAATAGTAGAAGCTGTATATTCATCTTTACTAATATCATAGATATTAAATTGTTTTGCACTACCAAAGTGTGCATCTATATTTTCATTGTCATTTGTTGCAAAAGCAACTTTTATACTTCCTTTATTTTCTAATTTTGAAGTAACTTGTATTGTAGAACTCATTTTGTAACCTTTTTACTTAATATAATATATATTATGCAAAAAGTGTTCCACAAAAAAGTATCTATTATTTTGTCTTTAAAAATCCAGATAAATCACTATCCATACTTATTAAATGTAAGTCAAACCAGCTTGGTAGTTTCTCTTTATAATATGACTTTAAAAGCATTTGTCCCATTTTTGAATTTGATTTATTTATAAAGTATTCCATCTCTGCTAATACTTTATTGTGTTCATCAATATGCTCTTTTTTTCTTGGATAGTTATATTCATCCATAAGTTTCTCTTCACTACTAAAGTGTAATTTTGTTTGTTCAAATATCTTTAACATTACATTTTTGTATGATTGTGTTGAATTATCTTCAATATTGTTATAAATATCAATAAACTCTTTATGGTAACAGTCAATCTCTTCATAATCTAAAAGATGTTTTTCATTTACAAAAGTCATTAGTGTTCCCCATATTTATGATGATTTATAATATTTGCTAACTCAAATAGCATATAACAAGAACCTTCATACAAAGTATCATTTTTAAGTTGATTTCCTACAGCTTCATAGTTTGGAAAACCTCTTAAAAGTAATGCTTTTTTATATTTATTAGTTAGTCTTTCCCCATGAAAGTTACTTATGAGTAGATCAGCATTAGGAAGTTCATCTTCTACATCTTCAAAGTCACCTAATATTACATTTTTGCAAGGTATTTTATCTAAACTTACACTTTTGCTTGGGGTAACTATTGCTTTTATATTTGCACCAGCTTCATTTATAGTTGTTGCAATTGAAAGTATTTGATCAGGCTCACAAGCTATAACTACATCTGTACCACCTAAAGCAAAATGTGTATCAAGTAGAGCATCTTGAAGTCTCTTTCTCCACCTTACAATTGTGTGGTGCGGTTTATCAAGCTTTTTAAAACCTATCAACTCTTTATAAAACTTGTCAGCTTTTAAAAGTCCACTTACAGTATCAAAGTGTAGATGAGTTATCTTCTCATTTTTCTCAATTAGCTTAACTCCACAATTTTCTACACTATTTCCAACTGTAACAACTATAGCACTATCACCTAACTCTTGTATCTGCTCTACTGTAATCCCACCACTAGTTAATGCACCTTGTTTAAGTCCAAGATGACCATCTAATGAATCACTTAAATCAGGCAATGCTAAAGTATCAAATCCAAAAAGTGAAATCTGCTCTTTTATCTTCTCAACTTCAATAGGTGTTAAATTTACATTTGGAATAAGTAGAGCTTTTTTATCATCTATTGTAGATTTTTCAACTACGAGTTGTTCAATAATAGCCTCAATAGATTTAGCAAATCCACTCTCTAAACCACCCTCAAAATCAGGTGTATGAACATATACCATTTTTTGAGTATCTTTTAGTAAATAAGTTGCACCTTTTATGTCATCACCTTTAGTTTCTGTCATACCTGTTGTAAAAAGTCCTACAAGTTCAGGCTTCACTTTTTTAGTGATATTTTTTATAGCCTCACTTATACTGTAATCTCCACCATCAATTACTGCTGTTATATCATTCACTGCCGTTGTTTGTACAGCAATTGGGTCACTAAAATGTCTTGTAAAAAACACCTTAGAAAAACTAGCACACCCTTGAGCTCCATGCATAAGTGGCATAGTATTTTTAATCCCTAGAAAACATAATAGTGCTCCCATAGGTTGGGATAGTTTTATTGGATTTATTTGTAGTGGTTTGTTGTTTTGTTTATAGTTATCTGTTTTCATATTAATTCTCCCACGGTGCTTTTTCACCTACAACTTTAAAAACTGAATTATTTACAGCAGCACATACATCAATTGCAAGATTTTCAAGTCCTCCATAAGCTCCATAGCTTATCTTTTTCTCTTGATTTACATCTACAAAAGCTACTTTTTTCTTTATAGCTGTATAAAGACTTCTACCACCTGCAAGAAGTATATCAACTCCATGTTCATCGATTAACCCTGCTTGTTCATTTGCTGGTACTTTCATCAAAATTGGTACATATTTTTTAGCTATTTCTATATCTTCTAGTGTACATTTTCTAATACTTGTAGCAACCACTTCTATACCTATATCTTGTAAAGCAGATGCTATACTCCAAGCTTTGTTTCCACCTGTGTTTAAAATAGCTTTTTTATTTTCTAATATTTTTCTATAGGGGATAAGTCTTTGTTCTAGTTTTTCCTCCTCCTCTTTAATAACTTGCTCGGCTTTTGCACTTAAGCCCTCATCTCCAAAGGCATTTACTATACTTCGTATCGCATTTGTAGTGTCTCGTTTTCCATAAAATGAAACAGATACATGGGGGATGCTATATTGTTCCTCCATTTTTCTCACAAGTGTTATAAGCGATTTTGCACAAACTATTACATTTAGTTTAGCTGTATGTGCAGTTTGGATATCTTCTATTCTTCCATCACCTGCTAAAGTAGAAACCACTTTTATACCTATTTTTTCTAAGATTGGGGTGTATTGCCACATATCACCTGTAACATTATATTCACCTATTAAGTTTATCCCAAAAGGATGTATAGTTTCAGGTTCTCTTGTACCTATAAGTTGATCTAAAACGGCTTCACCACCTAAACGGCTTCCAAGATTTTTACTCCCCACAAATCCAGGAGCATGAACTACAACAATTGGGATATTATGTTTTTCTTGCATCCTTGAAGCGATATTATCCATATCATCGCCTATCATAGCTGTTACACAAGTTTCATATACAAAGATTGCTTTTGGATTTTTATGCTCTACTATATATTCTATACTATTTTCAAGTTTTTCATGACCACCAAATATCACATCATTTGTTGTTACATCTGTACAATATCCAAGAGGTACATTGTTTTCACCTTCCCAACTTGTAGGTGTCGCTCGTGTTTCCCAAGATGCTCCTTGACAAGTTGCCGGTGAGTGTACAAGGTGAACTGCATCTGCATAAGGGAATAGTGCTATTTGAGCACCTTCAAATGCACAACCACCACTTGTAGCACCTGGCTTTGGCTTATCACAACCAGATTTTTTATCTTTGTTGTGTGAACAAGCTGATTCGTTTAAAAGTTCTTTAATTTGTTTTTTATTTACCATCATTTTTGTAATCCATTATTAATATAGTTACATATATGCATAATCTATTCCACAAAGGAACAGTTTTTGCATATATCTATTGTAATAATTCTCCAAGCGAATTCTTTCGCTCTTTAGGATTTTGCTACTTTTAACAATTTTTTATAAATTGTGCTAAAAAGTAGACATTAAAAAAAACAGGTCCCTTTGAAATTGGGACAATTTAAAAGGATAAACAATGTTAGCAATACCATTAGATAAACAAGACTCAACAACAATAAGTGAATTATATGGAAATGCACCATATTTTGCATTATTAGATGGTCAAACAGGAGCTTTTAGAGTAGTAGAGAATGTACAAAAAGGTAATGGACCAAAAAGTGCTGAATTTTTAAATGATTTAGGTATATCAAGTACAATATTTTTTCATATGGGTGAAGGGGTATATAAAGCTTTTGAACAAAAATGTATAGATGTATATACAAGTCATAAAAGTGAATTTACACTTGAAGAGATTTATAGAGGATTTAAAAACAGTAAGCTTACAAAACTTACATCATTAAATTATTCAGAACTTTTAGATTCAGGTTCTACAGATTGCAGTTGTGGATGTGAGAATTAAAATGAGTCACAATGAAGCTTTAAAAGCATACAAATCAAAAGACTATGAAACTGCTTTAAATATATGGGAAAATGAAGCAAAGGGTGAAAATGATCAGGCTATGGCAAATATTGGTTTGATGTACCTAAAAGGTGAAGGTGTCCAAAAAGATTTCCAAAAAGCAAAAATATGGTTTGAAAA
>JAYEOQ010000226.1:0-8287 GCA_034723215.1 Campylobacterota bacterium
CAGCAATTCTAACTCTGACACATAATAATATCAACATCACATAATATAAGGCTTCATATCAATATTTTCATCGGTCTGGCGGGAGAGCAGTATAAATTCTATCATTTTATCAAAGCTTTTAAAGTTAAACATTGTTGTTAAGAAGTTTATACCCGTAAAAAATTCTTCTCTTGCTCCTATATGTTCACGAAGTTCTATATATGTATCATCAGTTAGATCTTGAACTGTATGAAACAGATATGCTAAGATATTAAGAGTACAAAGTGTTTGTGAAAGATTCTCTTTTCCATGCCCAAAGTTATGTTCTAAATGATAACCTTTAGTTTTAAGTATATTATTATTCTCGTTTTCTATTTTCCATCTAGTTCTACCTGCTATTATAATATCTTCTATATTATTTGTATCTATATTTAAATCTGTTACAAAGCTAAAGCAATGAAGTTGTTTGCCATCTAAATTTGTAATAGTAAGTTCACACCAGTTAACTTCTATATTATCCTCTGTATTACCATTTAAAAGTATTTTATTAATCCAATTATATGTAAGTATCTGTTTTTTACCATTATGTATTTTTGTAGTTGTAAATGTTTTACAACTTTTAGTTTGTTTATATGACTCAACTGTTTTATACAAAGCTTTATGTGACTTCTCTTTGCTTACAAATATAAATGAATGTCCTTTTTTCATAACCTTTTCAATCATAGGGTATCTTGAATACAAGTCATCCCCTAATAGTATAATTTTATCTTCTGTTGGTGGTATAAAGCTATCTAACCATCGTTTGGAAGCATTAACTTCACAATCTTGTTTTTTATCTCCATCATTATTTGATATAAATTCTTGCATTAACGGTAATACTCTTTTTATATTAGGATTTACTATGGTTGGTGTTATAGCTGTATGATAATAGTTTACTTCACCTGTATCACTAGATGTTTTTGTTTGGCAACATTTGCAAGATATGTTTTTACTTGAATGATATTGAGTACCATCTAATGCAACCAATAAGTATTTATCCATAAATTTAAACTTTTTCAACACACCAATTTTATGAAGATAAGTTACTATTAAATCATATACTTTTTTAAATACATCTGGCTTTATTGTATCTAATATATTTCGTACGTGATTATCACTAGGAATATTATCTATACCAAACATAGTTTGTGCATTACTACTACCTCTTGAAGTTTCCATCTTAGTTTGAAAACTTAACCAACTTTTACTTTGAAAGTAAAATACACTAAAAGCAGATAGAATAATATCTTTTAAACTATATTTTATATCTTCTCTTTGTCTTCGTGTATCTTTAATATTATCAATATTTGATGTAAATGTATCTATTAAAAATTCAAAAATATTTGTTTGTTTAAAACTCATATAAACCCCTTGTTTAAGGGGTTTATTATAGCTAAATAGTAGTTTTAAAGTGCTTATAAATACGATAAATAAAGGCTTTCTTTGTAATTTATACTTTTAGTTGATTATTTTAGAGTTAGAATTGCTGAAGTAATAAATAATACAGAATATGAAAAGTTCAAAAACTTACCCTAAAAACTCTTCAACTTTTTTTGTTATTTGCTCTTGATTTAGTCCATTTATAAGTCCATAAACCAATGCGCCACCTGCTCCAACTCCCTCTTTTGCTTCACCCTCATCATATAGTTTAAGTGCAGGGTGATTTGATAGTGAAAAGTTAAAGTCACTATAGAAAGAGTTTATAGGGAAGTTTAACATCTCCAAAAGCTTTTTTATATCACTTTTTTCATCTTTAGCTACCCAAGAAGTTGTACATAGGCTTAAGTTTGATGTTTCTATTGCACCTTGCATAACTTCTAATATTTTATTAACAACCAAAAGTACACAAGCCATTTGTGTACCACCAGCTAGAACAATTTTTATTTTATTGTTTAATCCTAAAATAAATCCAGCATTAAATATAAGCATATTATCACTTATTTTTCCAAGTGTAGTAAATAAGTCATCAGCCTCATTTATATTTTTAAGTGCTTCTTTAATAGTAGAATTTCGTATATCATTTGGTACATTTTTGAAACTACTACTAAAATAGTTTTCACAATCATACCCCAAAGCCATAGCAGTTGCTTTGGCAGTAGTTGTTCCACTAGGTACACTTTCTCCTAAGATTATATAATCAGAGGTAGTAGTGTAGTTTTGTCCAAACTCTATCCCTTTTTGAAATAGATTTTGAGCTTCTATTTTTGCTCCAGTTCTTATAGAGTTTGATGGTTTTATATCAAACTCATTTATTTTAAAATAATCAAGTTTAGGGGTAACTTCTAGACCTAAATTAAGTAGTTCAATCTGCTTAAAAGGTTTAAGTAGATGTATCGCTCTTGTTATAAGAGCAGGTGTTGGTACACCTTTTGGAGTTTTTGCAATATCCTCTAAACTTCGTACCTCTCCTGAACATACAAATTCACTATCTAGTGTAGGTGTAAGGTGTAACATCCCAGGTATTCCTGCTTGTGTTATACCTTCTATATTTGCTGTGTAAGTGTTACTAAGTGCTAGGATAAAAGTTGCATTTTTACCTCGTAAGCTTTCAAGAAAATCTATTTTTGAATTTTGTGTAATTGTATTTATCATTTTTTAATCCCTTTTAAAACTTTATTGATATCAATATGTTTTTCCATACTTTTTGTAAATTTTTGTATTGTATCTTTTTTATACTTTTTATACTTAAATCCTTTGTATCTTTTATCAATAGATTTAAAAAGATAATCTCTAAAGTTGTCATTGTCAAATATAGCGTGGATAAATGAACCTTGAAAGTTTTTATTTTTTGCAAAAAATGGGTACTTTTTTGATATACCACAGTGCATCTCAAACCCTTCAACCTCTAAATCAAAGATATTAAAAATTGATTTTTTTAGTATCTTTTTCTTTTTAAATTTTATATCGTCGTTAAAAATACCAAGAGCATCTATTTTTGTATCTGATTCAACTTCAACTTTATTATTGTCTATAATATTATTAAACATCATTTGATAACCACCACACACTCCATAAACTGGCTTTGTACGATTTTTGATTTGTTTAAAAAGTCCAGTTTTCTTTAGCCATTTTAAGTCTTCAATGGTGGCTTTACTTCCACTTAATATTACTAAATCATATTGTTCAAGATTTTTATTACTATTTACAAACTCTAAATATATCTCTTGGTCTGCTAAAAGTGGTTCAAAATCGTTGTAGTTACTCATTGTTGGGTATTGGATAACTGCTACTTTAAGTTTTGGATTTTGTTTATTTTGTCTATAGTTTAAAATAGATTGACTATCTTCAAATCCTAAGTTTAATGGTTTATATGGAAGTACACCAATTACAGGGATACCAAAATCTTTTTCTATGATTTTTACACCATTTTCAAATAGACTCATATCTCCTCTAAATTTATTTACTATTACCCCTATTACATTTTTTCTTAATTTTTTAGGAAGAAGATTGTAAGTTCCCCAAATAGAAGCAAATACACCACTTCTTTCTATATCTGCTACAAGTATTATTTTTGTATCAAATTTATCAGCTATAAAGATGTTTGAGAGATCCTTACTCATTAGATTAAGTTCCACTGGGCTTCCTGCACCTTCAGCTACAACAATATCATTTTGTTTATTTAGTTTTTCAAAACACTTTTTTACTACTGGTTTAAGTGTATCTATATCTCTAAAGTATTCTCTTACATTTACATCTTTTACAGCTTTACCTTTTACTATAATTTGTGAACTATTCTTTTTTCCAGTTTTTAGTAAAATCGGGTTGTTAAGATAGCTGGTTTTTAGCTCCATAACTTCAGCTTGAAAGTGTTGAGCTATTGCTATCTCACTTCCATCATTAGCTACATAAGAGTTGTTTGATACATTTTGAGCTTTAAATGGGGCTACATTATATCCTGTATTTTGAAGTAGTTTTCCAATTAGGAATGTAACAGTTGATTTACCTGCATCAGATGATGTCCCTAATATAGATATGTTTTTTTGTTTTTTCATTAAAATTCCAATGATAATATTATAGTTATAAACTTATGCCCTAAAAATTCTTGTAAACATCTTATTAAGCCAGCAATTCTAACTCTGACACATAATAATATCAACATCACATAATATAAGGCTTCATATCAATATTTTCATCGGTCTGGCGGGAGAGCAGTATAAATTCTATCATTTTATCAAAGCTTTTAAAGTTAAACATTGTTGTTAAGAAGTTTATACCCGTAAAAAATTCTTCTCTTGCTCCTATATGTTCACGAAGTTCTATATATGTATCATCAGTTAGATCTTGAACTGTATGAAACAGATATGCTAAGATATTAAGAGTACAAAGTGTTTGTGAAAGATTCTCTTTTCCATGCCCAAAGTTATGTTCTAAATGATAACCTTTAGTTTTAAGTATATTATTATTCTCGTTTTCTATTTTCCATCTAGTTCTACCTGCTATTATAATATCTTCTATATTATTTGTATCTATATTTAAATCTGTTACAAAGCTAAAGCAATGAAGTTGTTTGCCATCTAAATTTGTAATAGTAAGTTCACACCAGTTAACTTCTATATTATCCTCTGTATTACCATTTAAAAGTATTTTATTAATCCAATTATATGTAAGTATCTGTTTTTTACCATTATGTATTTTTGTAGTTGTAAATGTTTTACAACTTTTAGTTTGTTTATATGACTCAACTGTTTTATACAAAGCTTTATGTGACTTCTCTTTGCTTACAAATATAAATGAATGTCCTTTTTTCATAACCTTTTCAATCATAGGGTATCTTGAATACAAGTCATCCCCTAATAGTATAATTTTATCTTCTGTTGGTGGTATAAAGCTATCTAACCATCGTTTGGAAGCATTAACTTCACAATCTTGTTTTTTATCTCCATCATTATTTGATATAAATTCTTGCATTAACGGTAATACTCTTTTTATATTAGGATTTACTATGGTTGGTGTTATAGCTGTATGATAATAGTTTACTTCACCTGTATCACTAGATGTTTTTGTTTGGCAACATTTGCAAGATATGTTTTTACTTGAATGATATTGAGTACCATCTAATGCAACCAATAAGTATTTATCCATAAATTTAAACTTTTTCAACACACCAATTTTATGAAGATAAGTTACTATTAAATCATATACTTTTTTAAATACATCTGGCTTTATTGTATCTAATATATTTCGTACGTGATTATCACTAGGAATATTATCTATACCAAACATAGTTTGTGCATTACTACTACCTCTTGAAGTTTCCATCTTAGTTTGAAAACTTAACCAACTTTTACTTTGAAAGTAAAATACACTAAAAGCAGATAGAATAATATCTTTTAAACTATATTTTATATCTTCTCTTTGTCTTCGTGTATCTTTAATATTATCAATATTTGATGTAAATGTATCTATTAAAAATTCAAAAATATTTGTTTGTTTAAAACTCATATAAACCCCTTGTTTAAGGGGTTTATTATAGCTAAATAGTAGTTTTAAAGTGCTTATAAATACGATAAATAAAGGCTTTCTTTGTAATTTATACTTTTAGTTGATTATTTTAGAGTTAGAATTGCTGAAGTAATAAATAATACAGAATATGAAAAGTTCAAAAACTTACCCTAAAAACTCTTCAACTTTTTTTGTTATTTGCTCTTGATTTAGTCCATTTATAAGTCCATAAACCAATGCGCCACCTGCTCCAACTCCCTCTTTTGCTTCACCCTCATCATATAGTTTAAGTGCAGGGTGATTTGATAGTGAAAAGTTAAAGTCACTATAGAAAGAGTTTATAGGGAAGTTTAACATCTCCAAAAGCTTTTTTATATCACTTTTTTCATCTTTAGCTACCCAAGAAGTTGTACATAGGCTTAAGTTTGATGTTTCTATTGCACCTTGCATAACTTCTAATATTTTATTAACAACCAAAAGTACACAAGCCATTTGTGTACCACCAGCTAGAACAATTTTTATTTTATTGTTTAATCCTAAAATAAATCCAGCATTAAATATAAGCATATTATCACTTATTTTTCCAAGTGTAGTAAATAAGTCATCAGCCTCATTTATATTTTTAAGTGCTTCTTTAATAGTAGAATTTCGTATATCATTTGGTACATTTTTGAAACTACTACTAAAATAGTTTTCACAATCATACCCCAAAGCCATAGCAGTTGCTTTGGCAGTAGTTGTTCCACTAGGTACACTTTCTCCTAAGATTATATAATCAGAGGTAGTAGTGTAGTTTTGTCCAAACTCTATCCCTTTTTGAAATAGATTTTGAGCTTCTATTTTTGCTCCAGTTCTTATAGAGTTTGATGGTTTTATATCAAACTCATTTATTTTAAAATAATCAAGTTTAGGGGTAACTTCTAGACCTAAATTAAGTAGTTCAATCTGCTTAAAAGGTTTAAGTAGATGTATCGCTCTTGTTATAAGAGCAGGTGTTGGTACACCTTTTGGAGTTTTTGCAATATCCTCTAAACTTCGTACCTCTCCTGAACATACAAATTCACTATCTAGTGTAGGTGTAAGGTGTAACATCCCAGGTATTCCTGCTTGTGTTATACCTTCTATATTTGCTGTGTAAGTGTTACTAAGTGCTAGGATAAAAGTTGCATTTTTACCTCGTAAGCTTTCAAGAAAATCTATTTTTGAATTTTGTGTAATTGTATTTATCATTTTTTAATCCCTTTTAAAACTTTATTGATATCAATATGTTTTTCCATACTTTTTGTAAATTTTTGTATTGTATCTTTTTTATACTTTTTATACTTAAATCCTTTGTATCTTTTATCAATAGATTTAAAAAGATAATCTCTAAAGTTGTCATTGTCAAATATAGCGTGGATAAATGAACCTTGAAAGTTTTTATTTTTTGCAAAAAATGGGTACTTTTTTGATATACCACAGTGCATCTCAAACCCTTCAACCTCTAAATCAAAGATATTAAAAATTGATTTTTTTAGTATCTTTTTCTTTTTAAATTTTATATCGTCGTTAAAAATACCAAGAGCATCTATTTTTGTATCTGATTCAACTTCAACTTTATTATTGTCTATAATATTATTAAACATCATTTGATAACCACCACACACTCCATAAACTGGCTTTGTACGATTTTTGATTTGTTTAAAAAGTCCAGTTTTCTTTAGCCATTTTAAGTCTTCAATGGTGGCTTTACTTCCACTTAATATTACTAAATCATATTGTTCAAGATTTTTATTACTATTTACAAACTCTAAATATATCTCTTGGTCTGCTAAAAGTGGTTCAAAATCGTTGTAGTTACTCATTGTTGGGTATTGGATAACTGCTACTTTAAGTTTTGGATTTTGTTTATTTTGTCTATAGTTTAAAATAGATTGACTATCTTCAAATCCTAAGTTTAATGGTTTATATGGAAGTACACCAATTACAGGGATACCAAAATCTTTTTCTATGATTTTTACACCATTTTCAAATAGACTCATATCTCCTCTAAATTTATTTACTATTACCCCTATTACATTTTTTCTTAATTTTTTAGGAAGAAGATTGTAAGTTCCCCAAATAGAAGCAAATACACCACTTCTTTCTATATCTGCTACAAGTATTATTTTTGTATCAAATTTATCAGCTATAAAGATGTTTGAGAGATCCTTACTCATTAGATTAAGTTCCACTGGGCTTCCTGCACCTTCAGCTACAACAATATCATTTTGTTTATTTAGTTTTTCAAAACACTTTTTTACTACTGGTTTAAGTGTATCTATATCTCTAAAGTATTCTCTTACATTTACATCTTTTACAGCTTTACCTTTTACTATAATTTGTGAACTATTCTTTTTTCCAGTTTTTAGTAAAATCGGGTTGTTAAGATAGCTGGTTTTTAGCTCCATAACTTCAGCTTGAAAGTGTTGAGCTATTGCTATCTCACTTCCATCATTAGCTACATAAGAGTTGTTTGATACATTTTGAGCTTTAAATGGGGCTACATTATATCCTGTATTTTGAAGTAGTTTTCCAATTAGGAATGTAACAGTTGATTTACCTGCATCAGATGATGTCCCTAATATAGATATGTTTTTTTGTTTTTTCATTAAAATTCCAATGATAATATTATAGTTATAAACTTATGCCCTAAAAATTCTTGTAAACATCTTATTAAGCCAGCAATTCTAACTCTGACACATAATAATATCAACATCACATAATATAAGGCTTCATATCAATATTTTCATCGGTCTGGCGGGAGAGCAGTATAAATTCTATCATTTTATCAAAGCTTTTAAAGTTA
>JAYEOQ010000227.1:0-8280 GCA_034723215.1 Campylobacterota bacterium
ATTTGTTGTATATTGTCTATCATCATCTTGAATATATTTTTTTAATCCAATCTTCAATCCAAACGACACAAGTAAAAAGAAAAATACAAGGATTAAAAGCTTTATTGTTCTCCAAATCTCATCAGAGATTGAATCATGAACCTCTTGTGTAATTTGAACAATTTTTCTATCATAAACCTCTAGTGTAGTAGATACAATATCTACAACCATTTTAAAATCTTTTACTTCAAGTTTTAATCTTTTTAATTCTTTGTTTATTTTATCTTTTTGAGTATCATCAATTTTATTTATCTCTTCTAAGATATCAATTTTCTGTTGAACTATAGCTAGTAGTTTTACCAATTCACTATTTACTTCACTATAATTAGTAAGGTTTTCTTTTAAAAGTTGAATATAAGATAAAGCCTCAATTATAATAAATGGGTTAGTGATCTCTGGTGTTTTTGCTATATCAACTGGCTTAATCCTTTTCCCTATTGGTGAATCTTTATATTCACTTATAAGCTCAAGCTCATTCTCTTTTATTTTTATTTTATTATATAGCTGATAAGAAAGCTCTTTAAACTTCTCATCTTTCCATCGTCCATATTTCTTAGCATCTTGTTTTATTTTTACTAACTCTTTTTCTATTTTTCGATATGTAAGATAATTATAATACCTTGTTATCCAAATATTATCTTCCAATTCACTATTTATCTCTGTTAATTGAACTGTTAAACTATTAAATTTCTTCTCTTTATCTTTATCAGTGATAGCATAAGCTGATGAAAGAAAAATAAAAAATGATAAAGTAAAGCCAATAAATATTTTCATTAAAACTCTTTTAATACTGATATTACATCTTCTTTAGAAACTTCATCTGTTATTTTACAATCCCCAATACCAATTGCTAAAATAAACTTGATTTTATTATCTAAACTTTTTTTATCTAAAAAGAAATGTTCATAAAAATCTTCAACATCTTTTATATCATAAGTTGTAGGTATATCATAACTTTTTAATAAATTTTCTATTCTATTAGATTCATCTTGAGTCATAATCCCTAACTTTACAGAAACTGCATTTGCCATACATATACCAATACCTACAGCTTCCCCATGTAAATATTTTTCATATTTAGTTTCATTTTCTATAACATGACCAAATGTATGTCCATAGTTAAGTGCAGCTCTTAATCCTTTCTCTTTCTCATCTTGAGATACAACCCAAGCTTTAGTTTCAACAGATTTTGCAATAGCTATATCTATATTGTTTCCATCATTAAGATTATTTTCCTCTAACCATTGGAAAAAATCTTTGTTAAAACAAACTGCCATTTTAATAACTTCTGCTACACCTGCACCAAATTCTCTTTTTGGTAATGTAGTTAAAAAATATGAATCAATATAAACAGCTTTTGGCTGATGAAATGCACCTATTAGATTTTTCCCAAATTTATTGTTTACACCTGTTTTCCCACCAACTGAAGCATCAACTTGAGATAATAGTGTAGTTGGTATTTGTATAAAATCAATACCTCGTTGATATAGTGAAGCAGTAAATCCTGTCATATCTCCAATCACACCACCACCAAAAGCGATAAGAAGTGAGCTTCTATTTAATTTATGTTCAAAACAATGTTCTAAAATATCTTCAATAGTTGAAAGTGTTTTATACTGTTCCCCATCAGGAATAGTTACTACACTTAAATCTTTTATATCAAGTTTTGAAGTTAAATAATCCAAATGAAGTTTGGAAATTGTAGGGTTTGTTACAACTACAACCTTTTTGTCTAAGGCAATAGTTTGAAGTTTATCAATTGTGATATCGTACGAAGTATCTGGTAAAGTTATGTTAACAATCATTAAGTATCCATTTTTATAAAATATAATTAAATTTAATCTATTTTAACAAAGATTGCCTTGCAATTTTATTTATAAAAATGGGCTTAATGTAACTATTTTGTATTAAGTTTAATTTTGACTATTCTGTAGCTTCATGGATTGCATCTTTTGTTGCATCCCAACCATCAGAACTATCTTGTTTAACACCATCCCAAGTAGCACAACCTGTACTTACCATTGAAATTACAACAAACACTGCTAACATTAAAAATTTTTTCATTTTGTCTCCTTTTTTTGTTATTATATCAAAAAATTATTTAAATTTTATTTTCCATTTTTTTTAAACTATTTAAAATAGTAACTGGAACAAAAAACAGTGAAACTAAATAGGCTATTAAAGTACCACCAATTAGTGCAACACCAAGACCCCCAAATACTGCATCTTTCGCTAATAAACTACTTGCAAATACAATTGCTAAAACTGTAAGTAAAATTGGTTTTGCTCGTGTAGCAGTCGCTATTGCAATTGCTTTTGTCGCATCAATACCACTATCTTTCATAAGTTGCATAGCAAAGTCAATTATTAGTAATGAGTTTCTTGAATTTATACCAATAAGAGCGATAAAACCTATAAGTGATGTAGCTGTTAAATAAAATCTATTAGGTGTAATGATATCCATAACAAAATGCCCAAATATAACCCCGATAATAGATACAAAACTTCCCAATACGATAGCACCTGCTAAAGCAAAGTTTTTATAGTATATAACCATAAGTAAAAAAATCAAAACCAATGCACCTATAAAAGCCCCACCTAATTCTATAAATGTATCAATAGTAACTTTTAACTCTCCATCAAAAACTATATCAAAAACTTCGCCTGTTTTTTTATCTTTTAATGTAAGATTTAACATATCGGATTTAGTTACATCATATTCATTTGTAAAGTTTTCTAGTATATATGTTCTTGCTGTCAGGAGTGGGTATATTTGACTATCCATATCTGTTTGTGCTATTACATTTATCATATGTTTTAAATTTTTAGATGTTAAAGTTGGTTCTTGAAGTTGTTCCTCTATTGTTACAAACTCACTAAGAGGTATCATCATCCCCTTTTTATTCATCAGCTTTAAATTTGACAACTTACCTAAAATCACATCTTTATCGTTTGCATCAAAAATTCTACTATCATCAAGTCTTAAAAATATAGGGATTTGATTTTGTGCATTTGCCTCATTTACTACACCTATATTGATCCCTTCAAATGCTAAATAAAGTATCTTTTTTACTTGAGATAAACTCACTTCACTTCTTAGAACTTTGTTGTTATTTAAAATCAAGCCGTATTTCTTATACGGCTCATCTGCCAAAACATCAACATCTACTAAAGTTGGTTGTTTTTTAAATACATTTTCTATTTTATGAGAAAATGATAATCTACTTTTAAAACTATTGCCTCCATATATTTCAGCAACTACATCTGCTAATACAGGAGGTCCAGAAGGGAGTTCAGTAAACTTTATATTTGCACCATTTTTACTACAGTTATTTTGTAAAACTGGTCGTATTCTATGGATAAGATTATAACTTTGTTCATCTCTATCCTCTGCTCTTTTTATATTTACCATAATCTCTGCAACATTTTCACTGTTTTTACCTGCACTACCTTTTACCATACCAGCAAAATCAAGAGGTTGACCCTCCCCTAAAAATACAGATATAGCAGTTACTACATCCTCTTTTTGCAAATTTTTCGCTATACAAGTGCTTGCCTCTTTTGTTTGTGTTATAGATGAACCCTCAGGTAGATCAACATAGATAGAAAAGCTATCACTATCTTTCCCTGGTAACATTTTTGCTTTTACTATCTCCAAAGGTATCATATAAACAGAAAATATAAATAGAAAAAATGTAGTAAGTAAAACTAAAACTCTTTTACCTTTATTTTCTAAAATAGAATAGATAATTGTTTCTAATTTATTAGGCTTGTGATGGCTCATTTTAGTTCTCCTTCTTTAACATTTTATTTACTAAATATGGTGTAAATATATAAGCTACTACTAGTGACATAAGTAGTGCAATAGGTACAAATACAGGTAAGGGGTGCATAAACTGTCCCATCATTCCACCAACAAAGAACATAGGTATAAAAGTCATAACTATAGCAAGAGTTGCTATATTTGTAGGATCTCCTATCTCATTTGTAGCTTCTATTGCTATTTGTTTTACTGTTTTATCTTTTGAATTATGGTCATGAAGATGTCTATGTATATTTTCAATTACAATAATAGCAGCATCAACTAAAAGTCCCAAAGATAATAAAAGTGCAAAAAGGGTGATTCTATTTATAGTTTCACCTATTAAAAACCCTACAAAAAGTGTAAGTGCTAAAATCATAGGTACAGTTAAAGATACAATAATAGCCTCTTTAAAACCTAAAGTAAACACAAGCAAAATAGCAATAATAACTATAGATATAATAAGATGAAACATCAACTCATTTACAGCGTGATTTGCTGTATACCCATCATCTCTAGTGATAACATAACCAATATTTTCTTTTTCTAAATCATCTTTTATAGTATCTAAATAGTCAAATATTTTATCGTTTATCACTACTGTATTTGAACCTTTTAATTTAGAAATTGTTAAAGTTGTTTGTAAAGTTTCATCTATATCTTGAGTATATAATAGTGCTGTTTTAAAGTTTTGTATATCAAAACTTTTTGTTACAACAGCTACATCTTTAAGATATATTGCACTTCCCATATATGATGCTACTAAAATATTATTTAAATCATTTTCACTTTCAATTGCACTTTCTATCCCAAACATAACTATCTCATCTGTTTTGGTTCTACCTTTTGCATCTGGTAATTCAAAAGACAAACCTTTTATAGATTCCATAATTTGTCCCAAAGATAGATGGTAACCCGAAAGTTTTCCTAAATCAACTTGTACATTATACTGCTCTTTTTTTTCACCTTTTAAGTCAACAACAGCAACATTTTCTATCTTATTTATTTCGTGACCTAATTTACTTATTCTTTTATATAAATCTGTTTGAGATACCTTATCACTTTTAGAATAAAATGCAATAGTAGCTACTGGAATATCAGTATCTATATCCATTGTTTTAATAATAGGCTGCATTGCACCTTGTGGCATCATATCCATATTTCTCATAACTTGATCATAAAGTTTTAAATCTGATTGGGCTTTATCTTCACCTATATAATATTGAACTTGTATAATCCCTACCGATTCTTTGGCTACTGAAAATATATTTTCGACACCTTTTATAGCCCTTATTTTTCTCTCTAATGGCTCTATGATAACTTTTTGTATCTCAGCTGCAGATGCTCCTGGCATAGGGACTATAACTGCACCACCTGCTACTTTTATCTGAGGATTTTCCTCTCTTGGTGTTAGATTTAAAGCCATATATCCAACAGCTAATATAAAAACAGCTAAAACAACTGTTAGGGGATGTTGTATAAAGCCCTTTGCAAGTTTCCCTGCTATATTAAACTCTTCTTCTTTTGTATCCATCATCAACTCCTACTTCGTTTCAATAAATACTTTTGCATACATACCAGGGTAAATATTTTTTACTTTTTCAAATGACAGTTTTATAGTAAAAGTATGTGTCATAGGGTTTGAACTAGGTATGATAGCAACAATTTTTCCTAATGTTTTTAGACCCATTGATGGTATTTGTATATTTGCTTTTTGACCTATAAATATATTTTTTAAGTCACTTTCACTAACCTCTGTTTTTATTTTTAAAGAGCTTAAATCAGATAACACAAGTGCAGGCATTCCAGGTATCGCCATCTCCCCTGCTTTTATTGTTTTTTTTATTATTACGCCACTATTTGGAGCTAATATTTTTAAATATCTATATTGATTATCTACCTCTTTTACTTGTGCTTTACTAATAGTTACCATATTTTCAAGATTTATAGTTCCTAATTCTAACTGCTCAACTTCAAACTTAGAGACTAAACCTTTTTCCAATAATCTTTTAAATCTTTCATAATTTCTTTTCATAGTTAAATATTGGTTTTCATACATCTGTACACCCAAAAGTGCTTGCTGTTTTTTACTATCAATCTCAGTTGAATCAATCTCATAAAGCAATTGCCCTTTTTTTACTATATCACCCTCTGCAACATTTACAGATTTTATAAACCCCATAAATCTACTTGTGATATACTTTTCGTTATCTGAAATTACCGTTGAACTCAACTCAATAGTTTTTGCAAATGATATATTTGTCACAACAATAAATGCTAATATTAATTTTTTTATCATATTATTTCCCTTCCTCTTTTAGTGATTGTCCTAGAGATATTTTTAAGACTCCAGCTGATAATGATTTTTCATATTTTGCCATAATTGTTTCGGCACTTGCTTTTTGTTGATTTGCTTGTTGCATAAGTAAGTTACTCATATTTATCAAATGATTTTTATACATCTCTGAAGATTGAATAAGTACCTCATTTGACAAACTAAGTGCTTTTTGTTTTTGTATAAGAATTTTACTTTTTGATTGAAGTGTTAATAGGTTTTTTTCAACTTCTAATTTCACACCATCTTTCATATACTCATAATAGGATAAAGTTTTTTTATACTCTACTTTTGCTTTCTCTTTTTTTAAAGATGATACAGAACCATCAAATAGTGTATATGACAACCCTACAGCCATCATATAATAATCATGCTTGTGTGAATTTCCAGCACTAAAAGTGTTATCGTTAAATCCATACTCAGCTTGAGCACCTATTGTAGGGTAGCTTGATGAGTTTTCATACTCTATTTTAGTTTTCATTGTATCTGTGTTGTATCTCATCATCATTAAATCACCTCTGTTTAAATCTACTTTTTCCTGTAGTTGAGATAATGATTTTTTAGTTATATTTATACTTTTAAACTCTTCAACATCTTCTATATCATCATTTGAAGTCAAAAACTTTAGATAAGATAGTGCTAGTTCATATCTATTTTTTGCCTCTATCATTTTAGATTCAATACTTAAGTCATAAACTTGTGCTTGTTTTACATCTATAGAAGTTACTAAACCTTCCTTATAAAGTTCAGATGCAAAGTTTACAAATGATACAGTTGCTTCTTTTGCTTTTTTTGTTGCTTTTATAAACTCTTTTGAAGCAACTGCTCCATTATATGCTTTCAAAACTTCTAAACCTAAAGCTTTTTCATCATAACTATATTGTGCTTTTTTTGCTAAAACTTGAAGTTGTGCCATTTTCTTCCCATTTTCAAGTTTATAACCTGTAAAAATAGGTACCTTGTATGTTAATTTTGTTTCATAATTAACCCTTGTATCAGGGTGATTTAAATCTTCTGGCTCTACATTTAAAATATTTGGATTTGTATTATCAAACTGGCTAAATCCAAAATCCCCAAATGTAGCTTCTCTAGATGCTAACTTCATACCAAATACATAACCTGCATTGTTAGTTCGTGAGATATTTTCATTGAAAATTAAAGAACCATAGTTGTAAGCTTTCACCTCTTCTAAATCTAACTTTGATGATTCAAGTTCAAGCTTTTTTGCTTTTAAACCTTTATTTTTTTCTAAAGTTTGATTTAGTGATGTTTCAAAGTCTATAGTAGAACCAAACATAAATATTGGCAAACTAAATATTAGTAATATTTTTATCATCTAACTTTTCCCCTCTTTTTTATTTAAAAGAATAAATAGATTTTCTATATAATCTAAAATTTTATCTTTACAATTTTCATTTACTATAAAAAAACCTTCAACAGTTGCAAATATACTAGGTATAAATTTCAATGAGATTTCTAATATCTCATCCTTTTTTATTGATTCTTCAATAATTTTTGTTAAAACAACACTGTATTTCTCTTTTAACACTTTATGATATTCAATAATATCATCACTAGGGTTATTTAAATATATTGCTAAAAATTCTCTATAAATCTTTCTTTGAATTTTGATAGTTTCAATATCATCTAAAAATAGATTAAATAAAAATATTATCTTTTGTTTTACACTTGTGGTTTGTTGTAGATTGTACTCTAACTTTGGATCGTAATCCTCTTGTAGACAACTCATCAACTCAAATAAGATATCCTCTTTATTTTTAAAATACTCATATATAGTACCTTTTCCAATACCAGCTACTTTAGCTATTTGACTTATAGATATATTTACAAATCCATCTTGAATAAAAAGATTACAAGTAGATTTTGCAATATTTTTTCTTTTTTCAATTTTATCAACAATTTTTGGCATATTATTCCTTATTGACCATTAGTCAGTTAAAGATATACTATTATAATTTTTCTTAATAATTTATGAAATACTTTTATTAGATAAATAAGCTTTATAGTGATTTTATAGTAAACTTATATTAATTGTTAACAAAGGTATTAAATGTCGAAAATAAAATATATTATTTTACTTGTG
>JAYEOQ010000228.1:0-8217 GCA_034723215.1 Campylobacterota bacterium
TTTATAGATTGTACAGGTCATGGAGTACCTGGAGCTTTTGTAACTATGATTGTAAAAGCAGTTGAAAGAGAGATAGTATCTAACCTTAAAAAACATAATGATTTTGATATAAGTCCAGCAATCATAATGTCTCATTTTAATAAAACCATGAAGCAACTTTTAAAACAAGAGACAAAAGATAGTGTTTCAAATGCAGGATGGGATGGTGGTATCATCTATTATAATAAAAAAGATAAGATTCTTAAGTTTGCAGGAGCTGAGACACCACTTTTTTATGTAGATAATGATGGTGAGTTTCATACAGTAAAAGGTAATCGTTACTCCGTAGGATATAAAAAGTGTGATATGGATTATAAGTATAAAGAAACAGTCCTTGAAGTACAAGATGGTATGAAGTTTTATTGTACAACAGATGGATACTTAGACCAAAATGGTGGTGAAAAAGACTTCCCATTTAGTAAGAAAAGATTTGGTAATATTATAAAAGAAAATCATACCAAACCTATGGATGAGCAAAAAAAGATATTTTTAGATGAGATGGATAAGTATGAGTCAATGATAGAAGATAATGATAGAAATGATGATATGACTGTTATTGGGTTTGAGATAGGTGAAATTTAATATTTTAACAAACAAAAAGATACAATAAAAAGTGAATTTAAGATTAAAATAAAAGAAAAAAAGAGATAAAAAATATGAACTTAAAAAAACTACCAATAGGGATACAAACATTTTCAGAGATAATTAATAAAAATTATTTGTGTATAAACAAAACTGATATAGCTTATGATTTAATAACTAAAGAGAGTAAGTATATATTTTTATCTCGTCCTAGAAGATTTGGTAAGTCACTTTTTTTAGATACATTGCATAATATTTTTGAAGGAAATAAAGAGCTATTTAAAGACTTAGCTATATATGATAAATGAGATTGGGAAACTAAATATCCAGTAGTAACTATAATGATAAATGATAAATTTTTAATGTTGAATAATTTAAAAAAAGATATAGAAAATCAACTTAAAAATATTTCAAGAAATTATAAAATAGAGCTTGATGAAAAAGAGCCTTGTTTTATCCTTTCAACTCTTTTAAGAGATTTACATCAAAAATATTCAAAAAAAGTTGTATTACTTATAGATGATGCTGATAAACCATTTAGAGATAAACTTAATAATCTTGAGCTAAAAGATATACATAATTTTTTATTAGGATTATATATCACTACAAAAGGTAGTGATGAACATATTAAATTTTCTATGATGACAGGAATACATCCTATTAAAGGTGATTATTTTTTTGGATTTAACAACTTTGTAAATATATCATTAGATAAAAGATATGTGAGATATCAACGAAAGTATGGCAAATTGACATGTTTTTGTACCATTTAGCAAGTTAAAGGTTGATATCTGTATAATTATGGGTAGTTATAAATAGTTATAAGTAAAGGAAGAAATTATCAAAATAAAAGGGAAGAGATGAAAGTAACAAATATTAATTATGAAAATTTAAAAGATTTTGAAACTAATTTAAATTTATCCAATATAGATGAAGAACAAACATTGATACAAGTATTTAGTGGACTTATAACAGAAAATGAATTAAAACAGATATCTTCTATAATTAAATCAAAAAATAGTAATGTAAAATTTATAGGTACAACAACTTCTGGTGAAATATTTAATGGTAAAGTTGGTAAAAATAGTATCAATATATCTATTATGGAATTTGAAAATACTACTTTTGAAAACAAATATTTTAAAAACGAAAACAACTATGAGATGGGTGTAGATATAGCCAATACTATGTTTAAAGATGATACTAAAGCTATGATATTATTTATTGAAGGTCTTTTAAACAATGGTCATGATGTAGTTGATGGTATAGGTTCTGTAAATAATAATATACCAATCGCTGGTGGTATGGCAGGAGATAACGGTGCTTTTGCTAAAACATTTATATTTGATAATAATGGGGTTTATGACAATGGTGCAGTTGCAGTTTCATTGAATAGTGATGTTTTAAATGTATTTACAAACTATCAATTAAACTGGCAAGCAATTGGTAAAGAGATGACAGTTACAAAAGCTGAAAAAAATCGTCTTTATGAGATAGATGGGATAGCTGCATCTCAAATATATAAAAAATATTTAGGGGATAAAGTTTATAACGGTTTACCCCATTCTGCTATAGAATTTCCTATGCTTCATATTGAAAGTGATGGGCTTGAGGTGTGTAGAACTTTTGTCCATAAATTTGATGAAGATGACTCTTTACTTACAATTGGTAATTTAAAAGTTGGTGATAAGATCCGTTTAGCATTTGGAAATATTGATTTGATTATCAATGATGCAGCTAAAGATATGGGGGAATATAATTACTTTCAGCCAGAAGTAATCTTTACATATAGTTGTGCCTCTCGTATCACTTTTTTACAATCAGATGTTGTTAAAGAGCTAGAACCACTGAATAATATAGCTCCAATATCTGGATTTTTTACTTATGGAGAGATATTTCATCAAAATGGGAAAAACACACTTTTAAATATCTCTTTGACAATGTTAGGATTATCTGAGAGTGATAATAATGAAAAGATACAAAAAAAAGAAACTATTGATAGTAAAGAGATAGAAAATAACTTTTTTACAGATAAAAGATCTATGGTTTTAGATGCTTTAACAAATCTTTCAAACAGTGTGATCTCTGAACTTGATGAATCAAAAAAAGAGATAGAGAAAGCACATAAAAATACAAAAGACTCTATAGAATATGCAGCATTGCTTCAAAATGCACTTATCCCTGAAAATCAAATCATAAACTCTTATTGTAAAGATCATTTTACTTTTTGGCAACCAAAAGACACTGTTGGCGGAGATATATACTTTATAACCGAACTACAAAGTAAAGAAGAAATTTTAGTAATGGTGATAGATGGAGCTGGTCATGGAGTACCAGGTGCATTTGTAACTATGCTAGTAAAAGCAATTGAAACACAAATAGTTGCAGATATATCAAGTGGTAGTTTAGAGCCAAGTCCTGCACTTATACTTGAGTATTTTAATAAAAGTATCAAAACTATGCTAAAGCAAGAAAAAGGAAGTCGTTCAAACGCTGGATTTGATGGTGGAGTTTTATATTACAATAAAAAAACAAATGAGTGTAAATATGCAGGAGCAAAAACTGATCTTTATATTATAAATAATCAATCATTTGAAATCATAAAATCAGATAGAAAAAATGTAGGGTTTGTTAGAACAAAAATTGATCAACAATATACAGAACATAGTATATCTATCAAAGATGGTACAAAACTATATCTATCAACTGATGGTTTTTATGACCAAGAGGGTGAAAATAATGAGAGATATGGTAAAAAAGAGTTTGAAAGATTGTTGTTAAAAACTAGCATTAAATCTATGGATAAGCAAAAAGATGAGATAATAAATATCTTTAAAGAATATAAAAAAGATTTTGAACAAAGTGAAGATGTAACAGTGATAGGTATAGAGTTTTAAAAAGGAAAAGAGTTGGAAAATATAGATATAGAACAAATTAAAACTACCATTATTAAGAAGCTTCAAGTTGTAAATCCCAATAAAATTATCCTTTTTGGTAGTTATGCTTATGGAACTCCTACTGAAGATAGTGATTTAGATATATGTATTATCGAGGATGAAATTATCTCTAAAATAAAAGAGAAGAAAAAAATAAGAGAGCTACTTAAAGATATTAATATATCTAAAGATATTTTATTGGTTGATGAAGATTATTATAAAACACATAGTGATGAAAGTTGGATAAACACAGCCTTGTATGATATAAAACATAAGGGGATACTACTATATGAAAAAAACTGATATAAAAAGTAGTGCTGATATGTTTTTTTATAAAGCAGGTATAGACTTTAATAGTGCAAAGGCATTATTTGAACTCTTTGAAGCTAACAAACTTGATATTGATATAGATAAAGTTTACTTTGAATTGCAACAATCAGCTGAAAAACTTCTCAAAGCTATTTTGTCAAAAAATGGTATAAAGTTTGGTAAAACACATGATATAGATAAACTTATATCTTTATGTGATGAGCATTCAATAGAATTAATAGATAATGTAGATGAACTGGTATCGCTAAATGATTATGCTGTTGAGGGTAGATATGACATAATATGTGATGATATTGAAGATAGTGGTCAGTATTTTATAATTGTAGAAAAACTAATAAATTTTATTAATCTAACAAAGGAAAATTAATAATGGAAAATATAGATATAGAGATGACAGACAATTCACCTAAAGTTATTATGGATTTTGAAAAAGGTTTTATAGAGTTAGAGGGGAAATCTTACCCTGAGAATACATTTGAATTTTATGAGCCACTTGTAAAGTCTATAGAAAAATATTTCGAGTCAAATGAGTTAGAAACTACAAATATAAATATAAAACTTACATATTTTAACTCTGCTACTACTCAAGTGTTATTTGATCTGCTAGATGCCATTCAAGATGGAAAATCTAATACAGTTATACTTAATTGGTACTATGATAGCAACAATGAAAACGGACTTGATGATTATGAAGACTATAGTGATGAGTTTGAAGATCTTGATATCCAAGCTATAAGTTATTAAACCATGTGTAATGATAATAATTTAAACCTATGTTTAAAAATAGATGAAAATACAATATTTGAATTTCATGAAAAAATAAATGAACAAGCTATAATTGATACTGCCAAACAAATAGAACATCTATTAAAACAAAACAATGCAAAACCTGCAAAGATACAAGATGTGTTTGAGATATTAGTTGAAGTTATGCAAAATATGCTTAACTACTCTTATGGTAATAAACTCTTAGAAAATAATAAAAAAGAAGCAAGTGGTATTTTTACCTTATCTTATGAAACTACTAGTGATAGATATACTTTAGAAAGTTGTAATTTAATAGAAGAATATTTGCAAGAAGTTATTGAGCGAAAAATAGATTCTATAAAAGATCTTGATGAAAAAGCTTTACGAAAACTATCAAGAGAAAAAATGAGAAGCAAAGAGGACAATCATGACAAAGGTGCTGGTTTGGGATTTATAATGATGCAAAGAAAATCTACACAACCAATAGCTATAGAGTTTGTGCCTTATAAAGATAAAATTGTACAGTTTAAATTAAAATTAATATTATAAAAGGATAAAAAATGATAAATTTAAAAAAGATAGCAATAGGTATAGTAATACTTAGCAGTTTAATCCAAGCAAGTGAAGTAAAACTAATGACAGAGATTTTTTCACCATATCAATTTAAGGATGAAAATAAAAATCTTCAAGGTATATCTATAGATATAGTAAGAGCAATTCAAAAAGAGATAGGATCTAATTTTAAAGTCAAAGTATATCCTTGGACTAGAGCTTTAAAAAAAGTTGACAATAAAAAGAACTATGCACTTTTTTCTATGCTTAAAACAAAAGAGAGAGCACCTAAATACAAATGGGTAGGACCACTAGACCAGATGAAAATGGTATTTTTTAAAAAAACTGGCTCAAGCATAACTATAAATAGTATTGATGATGCTAGAAAAGTTGGTAAGATTGGTGTATCTAAAGGTGTGGCAAATCATGATATCTTAAAAGAGAAAGGTTTTACAAATCTTGATGTGTCAGTTGGAAGTGATGATAAGGTTATGAAAAAACTTTTAAAAGGTAGAGTTGATTTATGGCCATACTTAGCAAGAGCTGGTTTATATAATGCCAAAAAGATGGGTAAAGCTGAACAAATAGAACCTATTAAAAATGTTGTTTTATTTGAAGGACCATTGTATATAGCATTTAATAAAAATACAGATGATACTATCATAAAAAAATGGCAAGATGCGTTAGATAAACTTATCAAAAATAAAACTGTAGATAAAATAAAACAAAAGTATAAATAGAAAGTATAAATTGATATGAAACTTATAAATATATTATTTTTTCTGTTCTTTTCTCTCTCATTAAATGCTACTGTAGAAAAAAAACTCAACCTTGCTCAATCGATAGCTGCTCTTGTGGCAAATCCTGTTTATCAAGTTGATACAGAGCAAGTTGAGATAACTATAAGGTCAATCGTACAAGATAATATAACTATAAAAGCAATTAAGATTAAAGATGCTGATGATGGTGAAATAATAGTTGAGTTTTTTAGACAAAAAGATAAGCTAGTATTTGGTAAAAATATCCCTAATAGCATACTTGAGGGAAAATCATTGGTATCAGATATTATATTTGAAGATGAAAATATAGGTGATATAGTAGTTTATTTTAATGATGTAAATGATATTGGCTTAACGCTAAAAGAAAAACAATGGATAGAAACTCATACAGTAAAAATAGGGGTTGAGCAATGGTCTCCTGTAGTATTTTCAAATGATGGTAAAGATATAGATGGTATTACAGGTGATTTTACAAAAAAGATTATTGAACTAACAGGCTTAAAAGTAGAAATTGTAAATGATAATTGGGATATATTATTAAAAGATTTTAAAGATAAAAAGCTTGATCTTTTACCAGCTACTTACCATACAGATAAAAGAACTAAGTTTGGTCTCTATAGTGATCCTTATTTTAAAATGAAAAATGCTATTTATTTAAAAGATTCAAATACAAAGATAACTTCACTTAAAGATTTAGAGGGCGACACAGTTGCTATCCCTAAAGGGTATGGAACAATAGACAAAATTGAAAAAGAGTTTCCTAAAATAAAAATAGTACTTACAAAAGATTTAGATGATTCTATAAATAGAGTCTTAAATGGTAGTGTTACAGCATTTTATGAGGGGCAAATAGCTACCCAAGTAAAAATCAAAAGTGAATTAATCGAGGGATTAAAATCGATTCCAGTTACAGAATTTAAGTCTCCAACCTTACATTATTTTTCAAAAATAGATGAGCCAATTTTACAATCTATAATACAAAAAGCACTTAACTCTTTAGATTATACTACAAGAAATATGATAACTTCTAAATGGGTAACTCAACATAATACTCTAAACATAACAGATGATGAGCAAAAATGGCTAGACAAAGAAGAGACAATAAACTATGTATATGATCCAGACTGGGCACCTTTTGAATGGACAAATGAAGTTGGTGAACATGTAGGGATAATAGCTGATATTTTACATATTGTATCAAACTCTAGTGGTGTAAAATTTCAAGCAGTACCAACTGTAAAATGGTCAGATGCAGTTGCTAAAATGGAAAATAATGAAGTTGATATGTATAGTGCAGTGGTACAAAATGAGAGAAGAGAAAAATATGCAAAATTTAGTTCTAAAAATATATACTCTTCTCCTGCAGTAATAGTTACTAAAGTTGATGATGATACAGTTTACTTAGATATCCAAAGTGCATTAAAAACAAAAAATGTAGGACTTGCAAAGGGATATGCTATAGGTGACTATGTCAAAAAAACTTACCCTGATTTAAAATTTACAACAGTAGAGTCTATAGTAGATGGATTTGAGAAGCTTGAGCATGGTGATATTGATGTTTTTGTTTTAAATGCAGCAACGGCACAATACTTTATAAAACAAAAAGGATATGATGATATAAGGATAGCTACAAAGATTGATTTTAGTTTTGATTTAAAAATAGCAATACAAAAAAATATGCCTCAAGAGGTGTTGTCTATTTTAGATAAAGCGATTAATAATATTAGTCAAAAAGAGTTAAATGACATATATTATAAATGGACAAATGTACAAGCTAAAGTTAAAACAGATTGGGTACTTGTAGGACAAATAGCAAGTGTTGTATTTATAATCATACTTTTTATTTTGTGGAATAATAGAAAATTAAAACTAATGGTTGAATCTAAAACATCTGAGATAAGAATGCTTTTAAAAGCATTTGATAAAAATGTAATAGCAAGTAAAACAGATAAAAATGGAATAATCACTTATGCAAGTGAAGCCTTTTGTGAAATAAGTGGGTATACACAAGAGGAATTAATAGGTCAACCACATAGCCTAATGAGAGATCCAGATATGCCAAAAGAAATTTTTGAAGATTTATGGAAAACTATTAAAGAGGAAAAAGTTTGGAGAGGTGAAGTAAAAAATAGAAAAAAAGATGGTGGATATTATTGGGTTGATGTTATCATAACTCCAGAGTGTCACGATGCAGATAAAATTTGTGGATATAGTGCAATAAGACAAGACATCACTTCTAAAAAAGAGGTTGA
>JAYEOQ010000229.1:0-8205 GCA_034723215.1 Campylobacterota bacterium
AACATTTAGAGATATTGATAAAAAATTAAATATTTTTGTTGGCAATAAATCTTATGAAACTAATAATCCTCTAGTAAAAGCACAAAAAGTGATAGGCAATCTATCAGAGATTTATCAATTTAAAAAAGAGATTGAGATAGATGATACAAAAAATGAGATCTATGATAGGCTGGCTCAAATACTTATAAATAAGTTTAATCAAAAATCATTTACATTTATGGAACAAAATAACAGTACAAATACTACAGAGGTTGTTTATACATATGGTGATTCATTCCATTGTTCTACAGAGATTTTAGAAAATCCAAACCTTTGCAGGGTAGCTAGGACCACAGCAGATGTATGGAGTGTTAAAGATCAAAAAGTATGTCCATATTTTAAGAATAATGAAAAACAATATTATTGTGTTGATATTAATATAGGTGACTATTCTAAACTTATCATTAATTTTACATTAAATAATCAAAATGAACTGGATTCTTTGAAAAAAGATATCCCTTTAATAAAAAACTATATACTTGAGGCATCACCATCAATGATTGTTAAACTACTTCTTGAGGAATTAAAAGATTCAGCATTTAGAGATGGTCTAACAAGATTATATAATAGGAAATTTTTAGATGAACATCTTACAAAACTTGTACCACAAGCGTTAAGAGAGCAGATAAATATAGGTGTCTTAATGCTCGATATGGATCATTTTAAAGCTGTAAATGATGAATATGGTCATGATGTGGGGGATATTGTTTTAAAAGAGTTAAGTCGGATTTTAACTGAAAATGTAAGAGACTCTGATATTGTTATAAGATATGGAGGAGAGGAGTTTATCATTTTACTTGTAGGTGTTCAAGATGAAAAATCAGCACTGAATATAGCCGATAAAATCAGACTGCAAGTTAGTCAAAATGAGATAGATGTATATGCAGGAACTAAATTGAAAAAAACTATAAGCATTGGATTGTCTATGTTTCCAGAAGATTCAAAAAACTTTAATTTAGTTATGAAAAATGCTGATATAGCTCTATATGAAGCTAAAGATTCGGGGAGAGATCAAGTTGTTAGATATGAAGAAAAAGTTAATGTGGAGCTATTTTAAGAGATAAACTAAACTTATCTCTTCTCATAAACTTCTAAAGGCTCTGGTTTTCCTAATAGATACCCCTGTGTGTAGTTGATACCTATATCTTTTACTATTTGTAATATTTCTGGTGTTTCTACAAACTCTGCAACAGTTTTAATATCTTGCTTCCAAGCAAATAGCTGTATCGTTTCAACAACATCTCTACTATACTTATCTTTATCAATGTTTTTAATCAAACAAGCATCTATTTTTAAAATATCTGGTTGATAATCCAAAAGTCTCTCATAGTTTGATACACCAGCACCAAAATCATCAATAGCAATCTGAACACCAAAAGTTTTAACTAATGAGATAAAATCTTTTACTATATCAAAATCTTTTATATGCTCATCTTCAAGTAGTTCAAATACCATTCTAGGTGCATCTTTAGAGTTTTCAATAACTAAGTTTATTAATCTATTTCGTATCTCTAAATCCTCTATATCAATTGCTGATAAATTTAATGATACCTCTTTTTTTGTTTTACTTAATGCTTCAAAATAGTTATCAATAACTATATTGGTGATTTTATTATAGTATCCACTCTCTTTTGCAACTTCTAGAAAAAACCAAGGTGATAAAATCTTTCCATCTTCATTTTTAAGACGAACTAACGATTCATATTTTTCTATCTCCATAGTTTTATTATTTGTTATTGGTTGAAAATATGAGATAATTTTCTTTTCATTAATAGCTTTTTTAATCATATTGATTGTATTAGTATTTTTAATTGCTATCTTTTTTACATTTTGGATTAAATCATTTGCAAATATTATATCAATTTGTTTTGAAAGTGCTTCAGATAAACCATACTTAACATTATCATAAATTTCTTCTTTATTTGTTGAAAAACTTATAACAACTGATATATCAAAATCATACTCATAAACTTTAAAAATATCATTTTTTATATTATTTTGTATTTTTTTTAATTCATACTCTTTTTGTGTTGCACTAGTATCATTATCTTTTAAATCTTTTAAAATAGCAAACTCACCATTATCAAGATTAATTATTTTACAACTTTCACAACTATAAGGAAGATAACAACGAAGTTTATCTTTAAATACTGCTAGCATATGATTAATAATTTTTTCATCATATAGATGCTCTAAAGTTTCAAAATTATCAATCTTCATCATCACTAAAAATGGTAACTCAATCAACTCTATTGCATCTATTAACTGTCTTTTGGGGTTTATAAGCTCTGTTATATCACTTCTTAACCCTATATACTCAACTATCTCACCAGCTTCATCTAAAATAGGACAAATGGTAGCATCAACATAATAACTACCACCATCTTTTCTTCTATTTTTAATCTGTCCTGTCCAGATCTTCTTATTTTGAATTGTATCCCACAAATCTTTAAACATAGACTTTGGCATATCAGGATCTCTTACTGCACTATGAGGAAGCCCCATTAACTCATCTCTTGTATATCCAGATATTTCACAAAATTTATCATTTACAAATGTAATATTCCCTTTCAAATCAGATTTTGATACGATTGATGTTTGATCAACTATATCTTTATATTGAAGTAATATATTAATCTGTTTCCTAGTATTTATATCATTACACTCTTCATTATTTAACATTCTAAGCTCTTAACTAAGCTCTTAAGAATGAAACTATTTCACTCTCTAAATTTTCTATATCTATTATTGTATTATGTAAAACCTTAGCATCAAAAAGATCACTTATAGATTTAGGTATATCTAAATCTAACTGCTTTGATATACTTGTTAAAGCATCTTTATCACTATATTTTACATTATCTTGATTTAAAGCATTTAGCACCGTAGGTGAAAACTTTGTCCACTGGGCTGTAGAATAGATAACTGTTTTTAACTTTTTATCTTCCCTTAACTCATCATACCCTTTAATACAAGTAGCAGTATGTGGATCCATTAAGTAGCCGTCATCTACAAAACTTTTAATAGTTTTAAGTCCATAATCATCATCACTATATGTAGCACTAAAATATTTTTTTAACTCTGCTAACTCTTGAGCTGTATGTTCAAAATATCTATTATCATTTAATGACTCCATAAGATCTTTAGTTCGCTCTGCTCCAAATAGATCAAAGATAACTCTCTCTATATTTGAAGATTTAAGTATATCCATAGCAGGAGAGCTTGTAAGGTATAACTCTTTATCTCTTATATCATAAATACCTGTTGTAAGCCATTGTGTTAAGATATTATTCTTATTTGAAGATACAAGAAGTTTCTCTACAGGAAGTCCCATCTTTTGTGCATAAAAAGCACCTAAAACATTTCCAAAATTTCCACTTGGTACATCTATATATATTTTTTCACCAAGTTTTATCTCATTTTGTCGTAAAAGTTCTAAATAACTTTGAAAGTGATAAACAATTTGAAATATAATTCTACCAAAGTTTACACTATTTGCAGCACTTAATTTCAGACCATCTTTTTGAAGTTCATCTTTAAAACTTTGTGAAGCAAGAAGATTTTTTAAAGCATTTTGAGCATCATCAAAATTTCCATTTATCCCAATAACTTTTAAATTTTTTCCATCTTCTGTAACCATTTGAAGTCTTTGAACATCACTAGTTCCACCATTTGGATAAAGACAAACTACTTTTATACCATCTTTATTTTTAAATGTATTAAGAGCAGCTGGTCCAGTATCTCCAGAAGTAGCAGCTAAAATAAGATACTTTTCATCTCTTTTTTTAGCAACAGCACTTAATATTGAACCAAATGGTTGAAGTGCCATATCTTTAAAAGCACGAGTAGGTCCATGATATTGTTCATTTACAAATAGGTCATCTTTTATTTTTACTACAGGAGATGGGTTTGTTGAATCATCAAATTTATCATATAAACTTAAAGCTTCATTGACAGTTTTTTCATCAATATCTATATTAAAAGAGCTTAATATATCAAAAGCCAACTCTTTGTATGTTGTACTGATATGTTTAGTTAAAAATTCAACCCCAAGACTAGGGATAGATTTTGGTACATAAAGCCCACCAAAAGATGAACTTGGATTTAAAATAGCATGTGAAAACTCAACCTCTATAGGTTTTACTCCATCATTTCCTCTTGTTTCTATAAAACTCATTGATTTATTTCCTTATTGTATACTTTCTCTATTATACAATAAATTCAGTTAATAAAAAGTGAATTAAAATTCTAGATGAAACTCAGCACCTTTATACTCTTTATTGTTATACTCAAAAATACAATTTTTCGCAGATATAGTTCCATCCATATTCTCTACCATATTATATGTCATATATAATCCTAAACCTGTACCTTGACTTTGATGTTTTGTTGTAAAGTACGGATCAAATATGTTTGGTAAAATATCTTCATCAATTCCACCACCATTATCTTTTATATTTATTACCACTTTATTGTTATCTTTTTTTAATTCAATAAATATATATTTCTCATCAATATCTTTACTTTTAAAAGCATCACTTGAGTTATTTATAATATTTATAATAATATGTATAAAAAGATTTGCATAGTTTTTTGCTATTAAACTTTCATCTATATCTTTTATAATTTTTATTGAATTTGCAATTATCATCTCCTCTTCAATATTTAAAGCTTTTTCTAAATATTTAGAGATATTAAAATCTTCTTTTTGAGTATCATTATTTAAGAACTCACTAAACTCATTAATAGTATCAGAAAGAAATTGAGCAGAATTATTGATCTGTTCTAGCATATCATTTAAAAATTTATCATCTAAACAGTTACACTCTTTTTGTAGCTGTATCCCAGTAGAGGCTGTAGATATAACACTAAGTGGCTGTCTCCATTGATGAGCAATATTTCCTATCATCTCACCCATACTTGCCATTTTTGATTGACTGTGTAATATCTCATCTTTTTTTCTATTATCATCAATTGTATGTATAAGTTTTGTATAAAGTGATATTCTATTTATAAATTGATTTTCATCTATAGGTTTAGTAAGATAATCAACAGCACCAAGCTCAAACCCCTTATGAATCCACTCATCAGATTTAAAAGCCGCAGTTAAAAATATCACTGGTATATCTGCCGTTTTTTTATTTGATTTAAGTAATTGAGCAACTTCAAACCCATCCATATAAGGCATCTGAATATCTAAAATTATTAAATCTATAACTTGTGATAAAGTTATCTCTAAAGCTTCTATCCCACTATTTGCTTTTATTATATTATAGTTTTCACTAATTGTTTCAAGCAATGCCTCTAGAGAGATAAGATTTGCTTTTACATCATCAACTATTAAAATATTTATCTGCATTTTTTGTGGTACACCTTACTTTTTGGGATATATAATTTAAATCTATCTTTAAACTCATTTGGTAAATATTCACTCTTACCTAAAACTAAAAAACCATTACATTCCAATGATTCATCAAACAAATTAATAACATGCTTTTTTAGATTGTCATCAAAATATATTACAACATTTTTACATATTATTAGCTGAAATTCATTCATTACACCATCTGTAACTAAGTTATGATTAAAAAACAAAATATGTTCTTTTAAATATTTTTTAACCTTATAATATTTACCCTGTTTTATAAAATAATCTTTAAACTCTTTAGTTCCACCACTGATTTTATAGTTTTTAGAACTAAGTGTAAAATCTTCAATCTCAAATAATCCATCTTTAGCATGAGCTAACACTCTATTATTAAAGTCAGTTGCATATATTTGTGATTTTCCTAATATACCCTCTTCATCTAAAATCATACTCAAAGAGTATGGAGACTCCCCACTACTACACCCTGCACACCATATCTTAATATGATTATAAGATTTTAGATAAGGTATCACTTTCTCTCTAAATAACTTTAGTTGTTCTGGTTCTCTAAAAAATTGAGTAACATTTATACTAAAATGTTTAAACATCTCATCAAAATATTTTTTATTATCTAAAATCAATTTAGAATATTCACTAAACTTATCTATATGTAGCTTTATACAATGAACCTCAATTCTTCGTTTTAAACTAGAATGATGATAGTGGATAAAATCATCACCATAAGTTTTATAAACATCTATTAAAAATTGATTTAACTCCTTATCTTGAATATCAATCAACTACTTATTTATCCACATAGCCATCATACTACTTAATTTTTCTAAATCAATAGGCTTAGTTAAATAATCATCAGCACCACTTTTAAGTGCAGCCTCTTTATCTTTTGCCATAGCTTTTGCTGTAACTGCGATAATAGGAAGATGCTTTAATTCGCCATTGCCTCTAATAGCTTCCATAGCTTCATATCCATTCATAATTGGCATCATAATATCCATTAGCACTATATCTATATCTTTATTCTCTTTTAGAAAATCTAGTGCTTCTTTTCCATTTTTTGCATGAGATATATTCATATCATACTCTTGTAAAGCTGATGTAAGGACAAATATATTTTTAATATCATCATCAACTATTAAAACTTTTTTACCTTTTAAATCACTAATATTAATATTTTTATTATCAACCTCTTCTATATGTTGCTTAAATCTTTCATTTACAGTCGTAGGTGTAGTTAAAAATCTATCCACTTCATCTTTTAATCTCTCATGTGAATTTGGATTTTTTATAATAATTTCATCACTTATCTCATTTAAAAAATCAGCTTCATCACATGATAAGTCTCTACCTGTATATACTAAAATAGATGTATCTGGTTGATTTTTAGTAAGATATTCACACACCTCACTACCATTTCCATCATTTAAACCTAAATCTACAATAGCAACATCAAAATAGTTTTCACTAGAGATCTTTTTTGCCTCATGTACACTACTTGCAGTTAAAATATCATAGTTATTTTCCTCTTGTATATAATCAGTAATAGCTTTTAAATGGAGATTATCATCCTCTACAATCAAAATAGATTTTAAATTTTCATTATTTAATTTCTCAATATTAAATATTGCATTATTTATCTGTTCACTAGAAACTGGTTTTTGTAAATATCCATCAATTTTTATATTTGAAAAATCATTCAACTCTTTATCTTTTCCAGATATAACTTGTATATGTATATTAGAAGTTTTTGAATTTGATTTTAACTCTTTTATAACATCAATACCACTCATATCAGGGAGACCAATATCTATAATAGCACCATCAATTTTATGTTCTATTGCTAAATCTATACCATCTTGACCATTATATGCCATAAACACTTTTCCACCATGCTCTTCAACTGTATCTTTTAAAACATTTGCAAAGTTTTCATCATCCTCTATTATTAAAAACTGCTTTTTTTTAATTTTAACATTCACTTTTTTATTTATAATCTCCATACCACTATTTATAGCATTTGCTTTATAAACAGGTGTCGTTTCATTAAATTGATCTTTTAAGTTTGGTAACAATATACTAAAAACTGCACCCTCCCCCTCATTCGAGTGAAGTTCAATATCACCTTGCATAAGATGAGCTAATTCTGTTGAGATAGAGAGACCAAGTCCAGTTCCACCAAACTGTCTACTAGTACTACCATCTGCTTGTGTAAATGCCTTAAATATAAGTTCCTGCTTATCTTTTGGTATCCCCATACCTGTATCTATAACTGATATTTTTATTGGTAGCTTTTCACTATCAGTCTCATCTAACTGTAAAGTTACACTACCCTCTTTAGTAAATTTCAGAGCATTAGATATAAGATTTCTTACAATTTGACCTAACCTATCTTTGTCATTATAAAATAAACCTTTTATATTATCAACAACTTTAAACTCCAACCCTCTATCATTAGCAGAGTGTGAAAAAACTTCTTTATAGTGTTTTACTAAATTATCAGTATCTATTTTATCAACTATAAGTTCCATCTTTCCTGATTCTATTTTACTTAAATCTAAAATATCATTGATAAGTCTTAATAGTTCATTTCCAGATTCATTTATCACATTGGCTTTTTGAATATCTGCTTCATTTAAAGTATCTTTATTATTCTTAGCTAAAAGTGAAGATAATAAAATCACAGAGTTAAGAGGAGTCCTTAACTCATGGCTCATATTTGCCAAAAATTCACTTTTGTATTTATTTGAAGATTCCAACTCTGCAGCTCTTTTATCTATCTC
>JAYEOQ010000230.1:0-8201 GCA_034723215.1 Campylobacterota bacterium
AACTATTTTATTTACAGCTCTTAGTTGTTGGTATCTTGGTAGTTTTTTGATTGTTCTACCCTCATCAACTTCAAAGATTACAAAGTATTTGATTATGTCAAGAAACTTTCTTTTTTCAAAAAGACTATAGATTAATATATCTTGTGGTGTTGGTTCATTGTCAAGAAGCTCTATAAGCTCACCAGAAGCCTTTTCGTTGTATTTTGAGTAGAACTTCATTGAAGCTTCTATCGTTCCATATAAGCCACTTATACGATTAATAGCCCCTATTATTTGATTGTAGTGAAATAATTTTGGAGAGTTAGTTTGATAGTAGTCTAAATCTGGAATATCACTTATATCTACTGTTTGGTTTTTAGCTTCTATTACAGCTAAAGGAAGTCCATTTATAAACACTACTAAATCAGGAATAGAGTTAGCACGTTCACCTTTAAACTTCATCTGATTTACTACAAGAAACTCATTGTTTTCAAGATTGTCATAGTCTATAAACTTTACAGCTCTTGGTTTTTCTTCTGGTGTTGGTTTAAGTGATAGAGCATCGGCACGAGTTATGAGCTTATGGATTTCAGAGTTTATCTCTAAAGTATCGCTACCATTTACAGCTAAGATTTTACGGATTACTTTTTGTAGATTGTTTTCATTTAACCAAGGATTTATTTTTTTAAGTGAAGTTGTTAGTCTATCTTCAAGAACTACCTCATACATTTCCCCTTTGGCATCAAAATAATCATATTTTAGCTTTTTGAAAAGCTCTATTGCTGGGAGTTCTGATTGTAGGTATTCACTCATTTTAACCTCTCTAATCTTATATTTATCTCATCTTCTGGTAGCCAACTATTATCCAATAATAAGGCTATTGATGTTCGTAAAGCATCTTTATCTAATTCACTCTGGTCAATAATTAAATCTATGATATAGAATATTCCCTTTACATCAATATCTTTATTATTTGAAAACTTTCTAAGTGCTTTATCATTACTTAAAACATGTGCTTCATATTTTTTAGCAAAGTAGTATATAGAATAATCTTGTGATGAAATTTTCACTTGTCCTAAAGCTTGATACTCAGTAAAAAAAGTCATCAATTCATCTGGGTCAAGAGTGTAAATACTTATACTTAGACTTTTGACAAGCATTTTTTGTTTGTCATTTAACTCATTAAATACAAAATCACTTGTAGAGATTTCAATATCTAATTTAGAAAACTCTATTAAAAGTCCTACTCTCTCTAAATCTATAAAGATATTGGCATCACTAATCAAAAGCATTAAAATGCTTCACCATATTTATGAATAGCATCGTCCACACTAAGCCCTGACAACTCAGCAAGTTTAGACAACGATATAAATTCTTCACTATAAGCATGTGCTAATAAGTTTTGAAACCTTGTAGTTTTTATCTCTTTTTTATATGGATGCTTATCATCAAATTTTGAAGTTCTATTTATTATCCAAAATCTTTTAAACATTGCTTCATCTATAATATCTAACTGTCTTAACCTATATATAATAGCAGCAATAGAAATACCATATTTTTGTTTTACATGTGAAAGTTCTTCTATTGATATTTTATTTCTTTTTTCTCCAAACTCATTTACTACACTCTCATGTGGAAAAAGAAAAGCTCCTGCAAACCTATCACTTACTTTTTCTTCATGCAAATTATGCTTAGGCAATATTAAGTGTGCCAATTCATGTAAAGCTGTAAATCGTTTTCTATCGTTATTTAACTCTTGAGTATTGTTCAAAACAATAAAATTATGATTTTGTTCATCATTTACTTTCCCACATAATCCACTAAATTTTTTATCATCATCTACCAGTAGCACTTTAATGTTTTGAAGTTCTAACATCTCAATAATATTACCAATAGGGTCAATACCAAGTTTCCAGTTTTGTCTTAAATGATTAGCTAAATTTTCAATCTCATCAAATGAGTTTATATTTTCATTTTTTAATGGATTACTGAATATATAATTTGATTCAAGTAAATTTTCCAATTCTATGTATCTTTCTAAATATTCTCTGATTTTCTCTTTTAATATATTTTGTTTTGTTACACCAAAAGTTGATTGTTTTCTAAAATCTACTTCACCTATATTTACACTTAAGTTTCTAAAAAAGTATTCAACACTTACATTTAAAGCATTAGCGAGTGCTATTAATACAGCTGATGAAGGGCTTTTTAAATCTTTTTCATATTGCGATATAGATTGTTTAGTAACAATATTATCTGCACTATCAACTAAACCTTGCATAGAAAAACCAGCTTTAACTCTCGCCCGTTTTAATCTCTCTCCAAACATCCTTCATCCTTTTATATCAGTAGTATAATATAATTAGAATTAAAGTTTGTTTACTTTAGTTGACAAATTATATATTAAGTGATAAAATGTCAACCATAAAGTCGCTTAATGGTTATAGATCCAAATTTCAGACAATAAACGAAATAAATACTAAATAAACTTGAGGACATTATTATGGCAAATAACATAATAGGCAATCACGATGGGGACAAAGGTGGAAATGATACTTATAACATTCCTGGTAGAGGTACGAATATACCAAAAGATATTATTGTAAATGAAGTTGAATCTGGGCAACATCCAAATTTTACAACTACTACAATTAATGGTGAAACATATGTTAAGGGAAAACCAAATCCTAAAATTAATGACAATGTAAATAGATAGGTTTTATTTCACATTTAGGTTATTGCTAAATGTGAAATACTATCAAACTCTAACCTCTCCACTCAAAAGCTTCTGTAATAAACCTTTTTTAAGTGTTTCATACTTCTCTTTTTTAGCACGAAGTACTTCTAACTTTTCATCAGCAGTTGATAAAATGTCGGCTATTTGTTTTTGTTCTTCAAGTGGTGGTAATAAAATTTTAAATCCTCTAACATCATCTTTAGTTATTGTTTTTGTAGAAGTCCCACTTGCTAATAATTTCAATCTATCTTCATTTTTTTTAATCTGGAAATATATATATTGTTGTAAAGCACTATCATTAAATCTTAGTAGAAACAAGTTCATAGCTAAGGATACGGGTTTATCTATCTTTGGCATCAAGTATGTTGCCCCAGCATTGGCAATTTTATTAATAATAATATCGTGTTCATAAACTTTTGATTTTTTTAAATAGTTATAGGCAAATTCATCAATATATATTAAATTATCCTTAAAATTATTTTTCTCAAAATTAGTGGTTCTTACCATAATAGAATAATCTTCTTTCTCTAATAAACTTACATTTTCACTTAGTTTTTCATAAGAGCCATTTGCGTGGTAATCAGTTAATAATTCTAAAATGCTTCCAATTTTTACAACCTCCCAACTCAAAGGTATCTTCCCAAGCTCACTATCCTTAAACTCACTATGTCCTATACCCTCACTTAGTAGCTTTTGTAGTAGCCCTTTTTTAAGTGTTTGGGCTTTTTCTATCTGTGAAGTAATAGCATCTATCTTATCATCAGCAGTTGAGAGAATATCAGCTATTTTCTCTTGTTCTTTTAGTGGTGGGAGTGGGATTTTAAGACTTCTAATCATACCCAAGGCAATAAATGACTGAACTCCACCATTTGATAACTTACTAAATTGTTTATCTATAATTGTAGATTTCAATAGATTAAGAGTAAAGGAATTATTTAGTTTTGTGTTATCTTTGAACTTTAACAAAGCAACATTTTTTATAGAAAATTCAAAATCATAATTAACTATTAATGGCTTTCCAATAGTTCCAATCATACCAAATAGAATATCTCCATTTTCAACTAATGACCTTTTACTGAAATTAATATGGTCTTCATTTGAAATATAATTGACATCACTAAAATCTACACCATTATCTGTTAAGTGTTTTGAAGTAATAAATGGTATTCCATTTTCTTGATATTTTGGACTGTCGTGTGTCCCATCTCTAACATCACAAATAGTTTCAAGTTTAGCAACATCCCACTCAATAGGAATAACACCTATTTCAGTGTCTTTATAACCATCAGCTACCATACTAAAAACCTAAACTTTTCAAATAGCCGTTTAACTTACTATCTATCTCTTGTTCTTTACTTTCTAACTCTGTTATATCTTCCATAGTAGCTTTAATATCAATTATAACTTCATCTTCACTTGTATCAATGTATCGTGAAATATTTAAGTTGCTATCGTTTTCAATTATCTCACTCATATCAACAACTCTCATAAACTTATCTATATCAGCAAGTCCATCATAACTATCTACAATTTTGCTTATATTTTCTTCTGTAAGAGTGTTTTGATTTTTACCATCTTTGTATTCATTTGAAGCATCTATGAACACAACTTTATTTTTTAAGTTTTCAGCTTTTGATTTGTTGATTATGATTATAGAAGCAGGGATACCCGTGTTATAAAATAGCTTTTCAGGAAGTCCAACAATAGCTTCTACTAAATCATCTTTAAGTAAGCCACTTCTGATTTTTCTCTCTGTTCCACCTCTAAATAAAATACCGTGTGGAAGAACTACACCCATACGACCATCATTTTTAAGAACACTTACCATATGCTGAACAAATGCTAAATCTCCATAACCTCGTGGTGGTATGCCATACTTAAATCTTCCATACTCATCAGATACAACAGAGTTATACTTTGGTGCTATCTCTTTACCTTTTTCATCTTGCTTTATATCTATCTCAGCAGGAGCCCACCACTTCTTTAATGAAAACGGTGGATTAGCTATAACTCTATCATAAGTCATAAGCTCACTATGTTCTAAATGTTTTGGTGCTGATAGAGTATCGCCTTTTCGTATATCACTATCTTTGAAGTTATGAACAATCATATTGATTTTACATATAGCCCAAGTTCCAAGGTTTTTCTCTTGTCCGTATAACTTAGCATCTACAAACTTACCAACAGTTCCACCATTAGCTTTAATATAATTAGCACTCTGTATTAGCATACCACCACTTCCACAAGTAGGGTCATAAACACTATTTCCAGCTTCTGGTTTGATTAGTCCAACCACAAGATTAACTACCTCTTTTGGTGTATAGAACTCTCCACCTTTTTTCCCACCATCATCAGCAAATTCACGGATTAGATACTCATAAGCACTTCCTAGAATATCTGGATTATCTAAATGTTCATTAGCAAGTGAATATTTGTTGAAGTGTTGAAGAAGTCTTGATAATAGACTATCTGGAAGCTTCTCTGTATCTCCAAAATGAACAGCAGTCATAACACCTTCAAGTTGTGGATTATTTTCTTCTATAAGTGAAAAAGCTTTATCAAGAGCTTGACCAATGTTCTCAGTCTTTTTAGTTAGCTCAGACCAATAGGCATCAGTAGGAATGAAAAATTGGTGGTAGTCCTCATCTTCAAGTGCTTCTTCTAAACTTACACCATCATCAGCAACAGCTATGTTTGCTTCTTCCATAAATTGGTCATTTGCTCTCTTTAAGAACAGTAGTCCAAAGATATAGTTTTTAAAGTCAGAGCTATCAATGTGACCTCTTAGTAGGTCAGCACTATCCCATAGCCATCGTTCAAGTGTTTCAAGTGTAAGTTTGTTCATATTTGTTTATCCTAAATTATTATTGATTTTATTATACAGGTTTTTTGTTTATATGCTGGAATGGTTTTATTGAAATGTTTCAAACCATTTGTTAGGTTGATTATCTTATACTACAAAGAATAAAACTATTGGAACAAAATAATGGAATATTTAATAGTAGCTGCTCTTGGAGTTTATTTAATTTAGCAATGATTGGGAAACATTATCTCAACTATCAAAAGCTGAAATATTAGCTGAAAACCTACAAATACATAGGCTTATCCATAGAAGAAATTGGAAGCAAAATATTAGAGAGATAATAGGGTAAAATATACCTATATACTCTTTAATTTATCAGTAAATTCTTCAAGTTCCTTATGTTCAGTACAGATAGAAATAGTATTTTTTACATCATCTATTAGCACTTTTTCATCTTCATAATTATATATATTTTTTATATCACTTAAAGAAGATAATGGTAATGGTATTGCACTTGTAATAATTTCAACTTCATTATCACCAATAATAATTTCTTTAATAAGTACATCATTAATTTTCAATATACTATCATTTATTTTTGCTTTAATATTACAAGGTGTATTTAATTCACTAAATAATAATAGTTTTGATAATATATTTCCTTGTGTTGTATGACTATCATAATGACAAACTATACCTGCAAATGTTTTTAGTATTTTACTTGTACTAACAAAGTCCATTCTTTCTATAACTTGTTTAACTTGTCTTGCTTCTGGAGAATTTAAATCTAACCCATCATCTATATAACCTGAAATAATTCCAGCTAATATTTCTATTTTAATACTTAGATTTTCTTTTCTCTCTTTTTTTTTATTTCTTTTTTCTTCATCTGTATCAGTATCTAAAATTTTAATTGATTGTTTTAATTTCAACCTATCATTAAATATATAACCTTTGCTTACTTTAGTAAGAATTCCTATCTTTTCCATAACTGGAAATAGTTTTTTAAAAACATTTATTCCAAGAGGTTCAATAGGGTCAAAGAAATTATTATCCCGATGTGCTTGAGCTACTGTACAAACTTTATCTTTATATTCTCTTTTATCTTTTTCACTAAAAATTTTAGTAAGTATTTCTACTGCAGCCGTATATTTGCCTGGTTTTTTTGTCATTAATACACCTTTGGCTTGATTATATCATACTAAAGATTTGAGCCAAATTTTTAGCATCAATAGTATAGTACAATTTTGTTAAATGATATTAAATAAGGATATACAAAAAGTGCGAGATTTGGCACCAACTATATATTATAATTTGTGTATCAATTTATCAAATGATATTAAATAAAGATATACAAAAAGTGCCGAATTAGGCACCAACTATATAGTACAATTTTGTTATCAGTTTGTTAAATGAGATTGAATTGAGATATATAAAAAGTGCGAGATTTGGCACCAACTATATATTATAATTTGATTGTTGATTAAAACTTTACATAGCAAAAAGGTGCAATTGCTCGGAAGCCTTAAATAAAAAAATCCCAATGGGTAAAAGGACAAAAAATGCTTAAATCATTCTATATTATAGAGGTAAGTGGTACTGGTGGTAATTATACTGCTGGAGTAGTTGAAGACACAAAAAGACAAAAAGAAGTTAAATATTTATCAAAAAATAATGAACTATACAATTATAATGAAGAGGAAGACCTTTATGTAAATGAGTTTAATAGTTTTTCAGATATTTCAGGTATTGAATGTAATGATATTGAAATAAAAGTTTATAAGGCAACTCCAATTAATAGAGAAGCAAACTTGTCAAATACTGATAATTTTATAAAAGACAAGCTTATATATAATTCAAATATTTCAGATTTTCCAAGCTTTTGCGATAGTAACCCTTCTGTAAATTTTAAAGAAGTTAAAAGTGGATATGGCAATAAAGCTATTGTATGTCAAGGTTGGATTAGTGGTAATATTTGCGATAGTGCTGTAATTCCAGTTGATTGTGATAAGGACTTTGATATTTATAATTTACTTATGCCAATTACACTTATGGATGAGTTTTGGTCTGATGATATAGGAAACTCAAAAGAACTTATTACAAACTTTTACTATTTAGAAGATAAAGAGTTATTGGAACTTTATAAAAATGTATTTAATGAAGAGTACATAATAACTAAAGAAAATACAATTGATGAATTTAAATACTGGATGCATGATTGGCTTGGAGAAAGTAAAATGATTGAGAATAGTAATGATAAGAAATTATTCTCATCTTACGAATATGAAGATATTAATGCAGGTGGGGTTGATTTATATAATTCTGATGGTAAAAATATTTACTCAAGTGATGTACTTGGATAAGAATAGTATAGGAGTATTTTAATAGATACAAATAATCTTTAAGCCTTGGTGTTCTGAACTAAGTAGATACAGTCTATTTTGTTCAGCTCACTAAGAGTTTAAAAATCAGCAAATTAGTTTTAATACAATTTTAAAAAACACTGAATGCCAGAGGATATTCTATTGCCAAAAAAATTGTGTTTTCAATCAAATTAAATACCCAAAAAGGATAAATTATGGGACAAGCGAGAAGAAGAAAAGAAGAAATAACTGAGTTAAAAAAATTAGGAAAAAAACAAAAAGTTGAAGTGGCAGCACATAACGATGTTAGTCATTCTAT